>JASLXL010000145.1 GCA_030740335.1 SAR202 cluster bacterium
CAAGCCCGAAGGCCAGCCGCGCACCAGCCGCAACATCGGCATGTATCGCGCGCAGCTGCTCAGCAAGAATACCACCGCGATGCACTGGCACGTCCATCACGACGGCGCGCGGCACTGGCGGGCGTGGAAGGAAACCGGGCAGCCGATGCCCCTGGCCATCGCGTTCGGCGGCGAGTCGGTGTTGCCCTACGCCGCGACCGCGCCGATGCCGCCCGGCGTTTCGGAATTGCTGTTCGCCGGATTCCTCAATCAAGGCGCGATCCCGCTGGTGCGCTGCAAGACCATCGACCTCGAGGTCCCGGCCCGCGCGGAGATCGTGCTGGAGGGCTACGTCGTGCCGGGCGAGACCCGCGCAGAGGGCCCTTTCGGCGATCATACCGGTTACTACTCGCCTGCCGAGGAGTATCCGGTATTCCACGTCACAGCGCTCACGCACCGGCGCGATCCGATATACCCGACTACTGTTGTAGGTAGGCCGCCCTCCGAGGACTTCTTCATGGGCAAGGCCAGCGAGCGGATCATGTTGCCGGCGTTGCAGACGGTGGTCCCAGAGGTCGTCGACATGAACATGCCGGCGGAGGGGATATTCACGAACTATGTGCTGGTGTCCATTCGCAAAGAGTACCCGGGGCAGGCCCGGAAGGTGATGTACGCCCTTTGGGGTATCGGGCAGATGATGTTGATCAAGGGCATCGTGGTATTCGACGGCCACGTGGATGTGCAGGACCTCTCCGAGGTTGCCTGGCGCGTCGGCGCTAATGTCGACCCGTCTCGAGACCTGGTCATAGTTGAGGGAGCGATTGACGATCTGGAACATGCCTCGGCGACCTCGAAGTTCGGCAGCAAGATCGGTATCGATGCGACGACCAAGAGTCGAAGCGAGGGAATGGACAGGGACTGGCCCTCCGAGATCGTCATGAGCGAAGAGATCAAGAATCTAGTCGACGGACGGTGGAAGGAGTACGGTATTTGACCACCGCCGCTGCCACTGGGTTTCTGAATCGGCTGCAGCTATTTTCCGGCGAGATCAGGGTTCAGGAGAGCATCTTTGCCCTGCCCTTTGCCTACACGGGAATGGTGCTGGCGGCGGACGGCGGGCCGACCTGGAGTCAGTTTGTTTGGGTCACCGTGGCGATGGTGAGCGCTCGCACGCTGGGAATGTCGGCCAACCGGATTATCGACAGACACATCGATTCGTGCAATCCAAGGACGTCGGGCCGCCATCTCGCTTCCGGACGACTGCGGACACCGGAGATGGTGGCACTCTCCGCGATCGCCGTGGTGGTGTTTTTCGTAGCCGCAGCGATGTTGAACGCGCTTGCCCTTGCCCTGGCGCCGGTGGCGGCGGCGTATCTTGTGATATACCCATTTGCGAAGCGATACGTCTGGGTTGCAAGCTTCCTCCTCGGCTGGGCACTAGCTATTGCGCCATCGGCGGCATGGATTGGTGTGCGTGGGAGCCTGTCCTGGGAGCCTGTGCTGCTATCGACGGCTGTCGCTTTGTGGGCGACCAGTTTCGACATTCTGTATCATGCCCAGGACTTCGACTTCTACACGAATAGCGGGCTCCACTCCGTTGCCCGAAAGTTTGGGGTCCGTGCAGCATTTCGAATTGCGCGTGCGCTGGATGTGCTGTCTGTCGCTTGTCTGGCGTGGGTAGGGGTCGGGCTCAGCCTGGCATGGCCCTATTATGTGGGCTGTGCAGTGGCGGCTGCCGTGCTAATGTACAAGCACAGCATGGTGTCACCATACGACCTGTCCCGCATGGGTGTGGCGTTCTTTCGTATCAATGCGTATGTGTCTCTGGCGGTGTTCGTCTCGACCATGGTCGCAGTATTTGTAGTCTAAACCTGGGAGTAGAGAGTGTTTGATAACGGTATTCCTCCGGTGGTTGTAGGCATCTCAGGGGCCAGTGGCTCGGTCATGGCGCGGGGTGTCATCGAACGGCTGCTGGAGATGGGGCGGCCCGTGGTTGCCACGGCCTCGCCCGCCGCCCGTATGGTGTGGCGCGACGAGATGGACGAGTCCTTCGGTGACGCTCTGGAGCGCTGGGGCGATTCCGGGCTCTTCACTCACTACGCCATCGGTGACATGACTGCGCCCATCGCTAGCGGCACATTTTCCGTAGCCAGTATGGCGGTTGTGCCTTGCAGCATGGCGACGATTGCGGCGATAGCCGTGGGCCTTTCCGACAACCTGCTCCGCCGGGCTGCCGACGTGTGTGTCAAGGAGCGTCGCCGGCTGGTCTTGGTGCCCCGCGACACACCCCTCAACGCAATCCATCTGGAGAACATGGCGAACTTGTCCAGGTTGGGCGCGACTATTCTGCCACCCGCGCCAGCCTTCTACCTGAAGCCGCAATCTGTCTCAGACATCGTAGATTTCATGGTCGAACGGACCTTGTACGCCTTGGGCGAATCGGAAGCGCTTCCCGATGAGATGCGATACAAGGGGAGCCACGACGCGGGGTCGTGAGCTAGTGCCAGAGGCCCGATGGGAGAATGAAAACCATTATGATTCCGGCTCTTGATGCGGTGAAGGCGATTCACGGGCTGCGGGGTGAGGCGGTGGTAGTCGGCACGATGACTCCCAACCGATATTGGGAGCTTATCTCCGAGCGGCCTGAGCTGGACCTTCCGATATTTGGTGGGATGGGCAAGGCGTCGTCGGTGGCGCTGGGCGTGGCGATGGCGAGGCCGGACCGGCGGGTGGTTGTGCTGGACGGCGACGGTGGGCTGCTGATGAACCTGGGCTCGTTGGTCACTATTGCAGGCCAGCAGCCTAAGAACTTGATCCATATCGTTTTCGAGGACGGCAAGTACCAGACGACAGGGGGGCAACCGGTGCCCGGTGCGGGTACGTTCGATCTGGCAGGCATGGCTCGCAGCGCAGGGATTCAGGCGAGCTACGAGTTTGATGACCTCGAGGAGTTTGTGAGCGAGTTGCCGGGGTTGCTGGAGCTGGAGGGTCCGGTCTTCGTCAACCTTAAGGTCTACCACGCCGAGGAGCCCCCGCCTCTCTATATGGGTAGCACCGGGGACGCTATGCGGCGAGTCGCGAAGGAACTGCGGGGGAACTAGGTCACCCCAATTGAGGTTGTGTCTCTGAATAGTCGATCCCCGCTCCAGTTGTCGATGGACTTTGCACAAAAAGTGTCTCGTTGGGCGAACTGCGGTTTGACAAGCTCAGGGCGAGCGGCCAATCCGAAGCTCCGTTGGAGATGAGCTTGTCGAACCACGGTCGCGGTTCGCGGTTTTTGTGCAAAGCCTGTCCGATGCGATGAGCGACCTGCGGCCATTTGCAAGTGTTATCATTCCCGCGAGGTGACGATAATTTGAGATTCGGCGTTGCGATCAATAGCTCCTTTATTGCTGGTAAATCTCTGGAGGCGCGGGGGCAGCAGCTGCGACGGATGGCGATGGCGGCAGAGGCGCTTGGTTACGAGTCCATCTGGGTGCCGGACCGCACTGTTTTTCCGGAGGACATCGCCGTGCGATATCCGCAGTTTGGCCCGGCGGGCCAGATACCGGACAGTCAGCAGGTTCTTGAACCTCTTACGTCGATGAGCTTCCTGGCGGGCTCCACCGGTACCATCAAGCTGGGATTCAACGTTGTTATCCTGCCCTTTAGAAACCCGGTGCTCAACGCGAAGATGATCTCAACGTTGGACGTCTTGTCCGGAGGCAGGGTCATATTCGGAGTGGGCGTCGGCTGGATGCCCGAGGAATTTGAGGCGATGGGCGCGTCGTGGGAGGACCGCGGGACGGTCACGGACGAGCACATCGAGATGTTCAAGGCTCTCTGTGCCGATGGGGTGGCTGAATACCAGGGCAAACATTTCAGTACGTCTGGCAAGATTTTTTACCCGAAGCCGCTGCAGCGACCCCACCCGCCCATCTGGGTTGGGGGTAGGTCCCGGATAGCACTGCGGCGAGTGGCGCGTCTGGGCCACGGCTGGCTGCCAATAGGCAACACCCCAGATGAAATAGCCAAGGGTGGATGGTATCTGCGTCAGCAGTGCGAGGTGCTGGGCCGGGATCCGAGGACCGTGGAGATTGGCCTGAACATCTCGCCGACCTTTGGCGAGCCGCAGACGTCGCCGGAAGGGGACCACATTCCTCTGACCGGCAGCGTGGAGCAGGTGAAGGATGACGTGCGTCGTTATCGTGAGGTGGGCCTGGACTTCATGCTGCTATCGACGACGCGAATGGATGCCGGACCGGCGATTGAGGCGTTGAGGCGGTTCGCCGACGAGGTGGCTCCGGAATTTTCCGAGTAGAGTTCACAGCAGAGATTACAGAAATTTCAATATGTTTTTGACTCAACGCTCGCTGCGCCCTGGGCAGTAGATTTATATTGAGGGTGAGATGTACGACTTTCACACGCATACGTTTCTGAGCGATGGGGTATTGGCGCCGGTTGAGCTTATTCGTCGGGCTGTGGTCGTCGGTTATCGAGTGATGGCGATCACGGATCATGTTGGGCCGGGTAATCTCGAGCAGGTGCTGAAGGTCTTGATTGCTGACTGCGCGGCGGCGAGCAGGCGCTGGGACATCCTGGCGCTGCCTGGCGTTGAGCTGACACATGTCCCTAAAGAGGACGTGGATGCCCTGGCGAAGGAGGCCAAGGCCTTTGGCGCCAGGGTGGTGAATGTGCATGGCGAGACGGTGTCGGAGCCGGTGGAGCCGGGCACCAACCTGGCGGCGGTGTCTTCGGCGCATGTCGACGTGCTTGCCCACCCGGGACTGATTGTGGCCGAGGAGGCCGCTATCGCTGCCGAGAACGGGGTGTTCCTGGAGGTCTCCGCACGCAAGAGCCACGCCTTTGCCAACGGGCACGTGGTCCGTACGGCACGGCAGGTAGGTGCTCGGATTGTGTTGGATTCCGATGCCCACGAGCCGGGGGATCTGCTTACCCGGGAGTTTGCGATGAAGGTGGCCCTGGGAGCGGGGCTGGATGAGGCGGACGCGGTCGCCCTTCTGGATGAGGCACCGCGAGACCTGATGGCGCGTCTCAGGGTCGATCACAGGTCATGACGGGACCCCGCAGCAAGGTGGTCGGGTTACTGATCGACGCGTGGGTGGATCTGGACAGGGTGATAGAAGGACTGACAGTCGAAGTGGCGCTTGAACCCTTGGACGGTGGCAGTTCTTTCGCCTGGGCCGTCGCTCACGTTGCGAATGTTCTGGATTCCACTACCAACGTCCGGTTTCGGAAAGTTGCGCCTCACCCGTACATTGGCAAGGATGAGTTCCGTTTCGGAGGCACCGGGGCGGCTGACGACTGGGGAGCGGTGTTGAAAGGGATGCGAGAGGTACGTGTATTGACTCGCGACTATCTGTCAGGGCTGGACGACGACGACCTTGACCGGGTCGTTATCTACGACGGGTCTCTCCCTCACCTCATCGGCAAGACCATTAGCTTGCAGTACTCGATCTTCCGATCGATAGCCCACCACTACTTCCATATCGGCGAGATAGCGTCGAAGCGGGACCGGCTGGGGTATTTCGTTGGGGACTACCCCGGCCGGTTGGAGTCTAGCTGGTAGGTCGGTTGCTCAGACTGACTAGGCCCGAAGTCCCCCTCGCAGATACTCCATCATTTTGAGAAGGGCCTCGTCGTCGCCGAAACCCCCGGCCTTGGCTATGACGGGCGTTGAGTTGGCGTCACCACCTACAATTTCACCGATCGAGATGCCGGGCATGATCTCCGATCGCATCGATATGCCATGGGCCCCGAACCCCGTTAGCACGGCCTCGGTGGTGTCGCCGCCGACCAGCAAGAGTCCTCCGATATCTCGCACGTCAGAACCAACGCGCTCCATTAGGATCGATAGTGCCGTATTTAGTCGACGGCTGTGCTGGCGGTGATTGGACGGGGGTTGCTTGGGGTTTGGCCCTACCCACGTCAGGAACGGATTCAGCCCGCCGGCGAACGTTGTTTGCAGTTCGGACAAGATTCGGTCCAGGGCCAGGTCCGCCCTTTCAGGCGAGTCGACTAGAGGGCCAGTGTCCATCGGGATCCTTTTGACTTCAGGGAGTGCTGTCAGTACGTCGCTCTGCCTGACGGACACGGCGTTCAGGCTGCCCGACACTACCATGATCGGCTTTGGAGTAAAAGTAGGCGATGGGATTGGCTGCGTCGATGCCCCTCCAACCCTGTGCGCGATGGCCGAGGCGAGGCCTGCGGAGCCGACGGGCAGCCCTGTTGGGAACCGGTTGGCCATCACCGAATCGATGCGTCGCAAGTGCTCGGTCGTGATGGCGTCCATGGAGGCGATTGAACAGCCGTCGGCCAGGAGATCCTCGATGCGCGTGGCGATAGCTGTTTCACCGCTTTCGACATCGGCGAGCGGCACGAGGCCGCATTGGAGTGAAGCTTGCCTGCGCAGTAGCTCTACTATAGAGGATGTCGCTGGGTGGCCCATCTTGTCCTGGCCCTCCGTGGCATTGGCCAGCGGCGTGCCGTTCACGTAGAGTACGCCGTCGCGCTGGGTTCGGCCCGTTGCGGGAAAGGCTGGTGCGACGAACGCGCATGGTGCCTTCGATGCTTCCAGTATGGCTGCGGTCTCGGCGGCTACGTTGCCACGAAGGGTCGAGTCGACCTTCTTGTAGAGTCGCGTGCGGCCTGCCGACAGGAGTACTTGTGTCTCTTCGCGGACGCGTGCCGCAGCCTCGGTTGCTGAAACGTACCTCGTACCGGTGTTGACGCAAAGTACTTCGAGGTCGGAGTGGCGCGATCGCGTTGAATTGGAGAGCGACACGTGGGCGGTCATACCCGCCGAGGCGAACACGCCGGCGGTGTCGATCGCCCCGGTCAGGTCGTCTGCCACGATTGCCAAGCGTTTGATCACTATCGCTGCCTCCTACTGTTTGCATTTGGCAGTCTACCACGGCGGGCAGGAGGTGTGGGGAAGTCGAGATCGAGGCCGTTGGCCGGGGCCGGTTGCGTGGGCGTGCATAGTTGCGCGAAGGCCGAAATTTGGCGCTGCAGACTCTTGACGGGCACTATGGTGTTTCGTATACTAGTGCCACGGTTGATGTATACCTATGCGCGATGAGACTGACTGACATATAGGTACGAGGCGACTCCTTAGCAACGGCTGGGGGAAGCCCCAGCCGTCTTTTTTTGCACTTTAACAACTGAATCCTGCGCGAAAATGAATTACAAGATCCTTAATGTGGGTCAAGTTAGTAAGGGTTTACGGTGGATGCCTTGGGACCAAGGGCCGATGAAGGGCGTAGCAAGACTACGAAAAGCCTCGGTGAGCTGTCTAGCAAGCTTAGCCGGGGATACCCGAATGGAGAAAACCGGTCCGGGTAATGCCGGATCATCCCGACTTGTCGGGAGGGTAAGCAGGGGAACTGAAACATCTAAGTACCCTGAGGAAAATAAATCAACAGAGATTCCCCTAGTAGTGGCGAACGAACGGGGAACAGCCCAAACCTTGGCGGCTTAACGGACTGAGGTCCTATGTCGTCAGGGGGTTGTAACGCGCAACTACCTCGACCTCAGTACGAGGAAAGAAGTAAAAAACCTTCGCTCTAGTCGAACACACCTGGAAGGGATGACCATAGAGGGTGATAGTCCCGTAGACGAAAGGGTGAAGGCTTCTTTGTTGCGTTGTTGAGTACCACGGGACACGTGAAATCTTGTGGGAAGCTGGGGGGACCACCCTCCAAGGCTAAATACCCTTGGTCACCGATAGTGAACCAGTACCGTGAGGGAAAGGTGAAAAGAACCCCGAGAGGGGAGTGAAATAGACCTGAAACCGTAAACCTACAAGCCGTGGGAGCCTTGAGCTAGTCTTGGGGTGACCGCGTGCCTATTGAAGAATGAGCCGGCGAGTTAATCTAGGCAGCTAGGTTAAGGAATACAAGTTCCGGAGCCGAAGCGAAAGCGAGTCCTAATAGGGCGCGACCTGGATGGAGATGAACCCAAAGGTTGAAGATTCGTTGTGCGCTGAAGCCCGTTTAGGCGGGTAGAAGCAACCGATGTGTCGGACGCCGGAGGTGAAGTTTCCGTTATGTCCGGGGTGTTGTCTGGATTAGACCCGAAACCGGGTGAGCTACCCATGGCCAGGTTGAAGCCCCGATAATATCGGGGTGGAGGACCGAACCCGTGTATGTTGCAAAATGCTGGGATGAGCTGTGGGTAGAGGTGAAATGCTAATCGAACCCGGAGATAGCTGGTTCTCCCCGAAATGTATTTAGGTACAGCCTCAGTGTAGTCTTGGGGAGGTAGGGCTCTGGATGGGTAAGGGACCGTGAGGTTACCAAACTCAACCAAACCACAAATGCCCTAAGATGTTCGCTGGGAGTGAGACAGTGGGGGATAAGCTCCATTGTCGAAAGGGAAACAGCCCAGACCGCAGGCTAAGGTCCCGAAGTGTGGACTAAGTGTGAAAGGAAGTGGGGTCACTAAAACAGCTAGGAGGTTGGCTTAGAAGCAGCCACCCTTTAAAGAGTGCGTAACAGCTCACTAGTCGAGGGG
>JASLXL010000146.1 GCA_030740335.1 SAR202 cluster bacterium
AGCCGCGTCGCACGACTTCAAGGCCTCCGAGGTCTCCCGGTCCGGCGGATGCTGAACGGCGTCCTCGGATTCTATGGACGCGTAGGCGATCCCGAATGATCCGAGTGTACGCCGAATCGCCTCAACAACCCCCGGGTCGCCGGCATGACTGATCAAGAGCTTCGCGGGCCTGGTGCCAGTGGCTGGCGATCCCAACGCGACCACCGGGTCAACCGACGGTCCTGCTGCTTCCAGGGTCTCGACTACTGCGACGCCTGGCATGGGGAGCTCCGTTGGAGCGTGCGCACCTGAGAGGCTTACGTATTGCGCGCCGCCTATTTCGCCAAGGATCCCAACGAACCGGCCGTTCTGTTTGATTATGGCCAGACACTCGTTCGTGAGGTCCGGGCGCACGTCGCTTTCGCGCTGCAATGTATTCTTCGCGTACTGGTCCGGAGGCATTCGTTTGCCGTCCAGCGACCGGTAGAAGTTAAGGAACAGTTCAGGCTTCAGAGCCGCCTGTACGAGCGCTTCTCGGCGTTCCAGACTGCCCGTGGGCGCGGTGATAGACCGGCCCAGCGCTGTCAGCGAAATCTTTTCCGAGGCATAGCCGCCCTCGGTGAGCCCGTACCCGATGGACGCGTTGAGCCTGTTGGTATAGCTACTGCTAAGAGGCGTCGTTCCAAGGGCCCCGGCCAGCAAAAGACGGTCGAAAGGCTCTCCGAGATTGATCTCCTGGATGGCTGTGGCGACAGTTAGCGCCTCCTCGAGAGTGTGCACAGGGTAATGTCGCACCATCCGGGTGCGTTTGCGAGGTCGCTCGTCTCCTGTCTGAAATGTCACCGAGAATCCTATTCCTAGTCAAATCATCTTATGTATAGGTGGTTCAACCTGAATATATGTCGGACATTCAGGAGTGTCAAGTCTCATTTCAATTTCTTTTCGGACTTCTGTGCGCTTTTCATATAGCCCGTGAAAAGTCTGAAAGACGCAGAAAAGCCATGCCGCAGTGAAAACCCTTTCAATTCTCCGCGGCAAAGCGCCCTGTGCGCTGTCGCGCTGCAAACCGGTGCATCACGGCGGACGTTGTACTTGGATGTGGGCCGTTGCCCGTAAAACGATTGTTTGCAATTCCCGTGTTCCACGTACGGGCAGATAGTCGAGCCGATGCCCCTGGTGTTAGAATAGACTGCGATTAGATCCGCTTACGGAGATAGCTGTTGGCACAATTAAAACACCTGAAGATCTACCTCGCCACGCTGGTGGTCCTCCTTGCGATAGCAGCCGCTGCGTGCGGTGGCGATGATGGTGACGCCGCCGAATCATCCGACACGACGAGTGCACCTGCCGCCACGCCCACTAGCCCTGAATCACCCGTATTCCCAGAGGTCGTTCAGACTGAAAAAGAGGTCGAACGGCGCGATCCAGTGCCGGAAGACCTGAGCATCATCTGGGAGACTTGGTCATTCCTCCTAGGCGACTACGTGGACACGTCTGCCCTCGACCCTGAGGCGTTCTCGGAGGAGGCTGTTAGAGGCATGCTCACCGTCCTCGGGGATCGACAGACAGCCTACGTCAGCCCCGAGGTGGTCACGGGGAGCTTCAGCGACATCTTCCGAGGAAACTTCGAGGGCATTGGCGCCCACGTCAACCTGAACCGCGCAGGGCGGCTGATAATCGTCTCCCCTATCGAAGGCGGGCCAGCGGAGGCCGCCGGGATCCGGCCGGGAGACATCATTCTCGAGGTGGATGGCGAGGTAATCGAAGGGCTAAGCCTGCTGGAGGCCGTCGCCAGAATTCGTGGTCCGAAAGGCACCATGGTGCAGTTGCTGGTAAAGCACCTGGGGGCGCTGGATCCCGTGCTGATCCCTGTCGAGCGCAACGTCATCCCGCTGGTGAGTGTGGTACTCAGAAGCCAGCCTGGTGACAAGTTTGCACACATACGGCTTACCCAGTTTTTCCCGAACTCGCCCGAGGCGCTCAAGGAGATGCTGCAGCAGGTCATCGACGATGGTGCCGAAGGACTGATACTTGATATCCGTGATAACGATGGTGGCACCCTGAACGCGGTAGTAGAGATCGCAAGCATGTTCCTCGACTCCGAGGAGCAGGACCTCGTTTTGTACGTGCAGAAGGGCGACGGCTCCCGAACTAACTGGAAGATCCGCGACGTAGGCATCGCCAAGAGCATGCCCATGGTCATTCTCGTCAACGAGCGCAGCGCCAGTTCGAGCGAGGTCTTGGCCGGTGCTCTCCAGGACTATAAGAGGGCCACCGTGATTGGCACGACGACGTTTGGCAAGGGCAGCGTCAACATTATGCGCCCTCTGAGCAACGGCGGTGGTCTGTACATCACGATCGCCCACTGGTACACGCCGTTTGGTCGCATCATTCAGGGCGAGGGACTGACCCCCGATATCGAGGTAACGGACCGAGACAGACAGGAGGCCGACATCCAGCAGCTCCGAGCCGCAATCGAAGAGCTGGAGCGCAAGACGGCCTCGGGGTCCTAAGCTCATCAGCATGAAAGACGGCCGGACGTTCGCGGTCAATCGTAGGGCTCGTTACGACTATGAGATCCTAGATTCGATTGAGGCGGGACTTTCGTTACTCGGCACCGAGATCAAGGCGATGCGGGAGGGCCGCGCCACCATTGCAGAGGCTTTCGGCAAGGTCGAAAAGGGACAGATGTGGCTGATGAACGCCCATATTTCGCCCTACTCAGCCGCAGGTCCTGAAAGCCACGACCCTACTCGACCACGCAAGTTGCTGCTCCACAAGGAGCAGATAGCTAGGCTTTCCAAGCAGGTTGATGAGAGAGGGCTGACGCTGATCCCACTGCGGTTGTACCTGAAGGGGCATCGAGCCAAGGTGGAGCTGGCGCTGGCAAAGGGGCGGAGACGTTACGACAAGCGCAGGGCCATCATTGATCGCGATAGAGAAAAGGAAGCGCGTCAGGCCATACGTAGGGAGTGAATTTGTCCGGAATGTGATTGCAGCGCGACCCCCACAATACGAGCGGGCCGAGTCTGGCACTACTCAGACCCGGCCCGCTCGTATGTATCGCCATCGACGGATGTCCTACCGCCGATTTTTGGGGGGCGACTTCGCGAGTCTAGCTCGCCTTCCTAACCTCGATCGTCTCACCCGGCGCCAGCGCGATTCGCTGCACATTGATACCGAGCTTTAACAACCAGTAACCAAGAGTTGCCTTGCTTACCCCTAGTTCCTCGGCGGTCGCTGAAAGACCGTTTTCGGTAACGAGAGGCGGGAGCATCTCTTCGAGCGGCTGCTGAAACCGCTCTTCGACCACTAACATCTTCTTTGTCTTCCTCCGGTTCATCATGTCTCCTCCATGAGCTGAGAGCCTTGATGAACATATGCTAACCCTCGTCCCGAATGGTTGTCAACGACTTTTCATCTCTTTTCTTAGATAATTTCAGATTTTTTCAAAGCGTTCGAATAAAGACGGTCCCGGATCGGTCCCGGCCATGATATGGTTGGTTCCCAAGGCAAATACTTAGCTACTAGCTAATAATGTGACACACTTAATAAGCGTTTAGTATTTG
>JASLXL010000147.1 GCA_030740335.1 SAR202 cluster bacterium
TAAGCCCCTTTGCTGGGTGCGTGAGGGTACCCCTCACAACTACATTTTTATCTTCTTGCCCTGGGAGAGGACCAAGGAGACGATCGAACGAAACATGAACAACTACCTGACATACCTTGAATGTACTTGTTGCAGAGAAACCTTCTCCGCGGACGAGCCCAATCGCACCTGCCCGTCATGTGGCAAGGTGCTCTATCCCAGATACGACCTCGACACGGCAGCGACCGACTTCGACCGCGAAACGCTCAAGAACCGTCCTGCAAACATGTGGCGGTATTTCGAGATGATGCCGATTCGCGACTCCGCCAACATCGTGAGCCTCGGCGAGGGCTTCACCCCCCTTCTCAAGACTCCAAAACTGGGCAAAGAGATCGGCGCGAACAACCTGTACGTCAAGGACGAGGGCACCAACCCGACCGCATCGTTCAAGGCCCGAGGCCTCTCCGCCGCCGTCTCGAAGGCCAAGGAGCTGGGCCTCACCAAGCTCACCATGCCATCGGCTGGCAATGCAGGCGGGGCTATGGCTTCCTACGCCGCCTCCGCCGGCATGCAGGCCAGCGTATTCATGCCCCAGGACGCGCCCGAGGCCAATCGCAAAGAGGTCGAGTACAACGGCGCGCGCCTGATCCTCGTGGAAGGCCTAATTTCCGATGCCGGCAAGCTCTCCAACGAGGCCGCGGAGAAAGAGGGCCTGTTCGACGTCTCGACCCTCAAGGAGCCCTACCGAGTCGAGGGCAAAAAGACCATGGGCTACGAGCTAGCCGAGCAGATGGACTGGACCCTTCCCGACGTTATCATCTATCCAACCGGTGGAGGCACCGGCATCGTCGGCTTCTGGAAAGCCTTCGACGAGATGGAGCGCCTCGGCTGGATCGGCTCGCAGAGGCCCAGGGTGTTCGCCGTCCAGGCCGACGGATGCGCGCCCATCGTCCGGGCCTTCCAACGTGGCGACGAGTTCGCCGAGCCCTGGGAAAACGCCCACACCGTCGCTGCGGGGCTCCGAGTCCCAGCGGCCATCGCCGACTACCTGATTTTAAATGTCCTCCGCGAGAGCAAAGGCGGCGCAATCGCCCTCTCCGACGAGACCATCATGGAATGGACAAGCCGCGTCCCACCCCTCGAGGGCATCCTGATGTGCCCGGAAGGAGCAGCCACCGCAGCAGCTGCAGCCCAGCTCCTGCAAAACGGCACCCTATCGAAAGACGACAAGATCATATTGCTAAACACAGGCTCAGGCCTAAAATACCTGGACCTCCTTTAGGCGACCACATACCACGGGGAGTCCAGAGGGGCGCAGCCACTTGCCGGAGGCACAGGGGAGGAGCCCCCAACTACGTTTGAGGGCGTGGTGGGCGGGGGAAAAAGGAGAATTTTCATTGACCACGACGAAACACGACCTGCTAATCAAGAACGGAACAATAGTAGATCCCTCACAAAAACTCCACGCCCAACGCGACATAGCGTTCGCCAATGGCAAAGTAGCCGCCATCGAACAAGACATCCCCTCCAACAGCTCCCTTGAGACAATCGACGCCAAGGGACAAATCGTCACCCCGGGCCTCATCGACCTCCACGTCCACGCATTCTGGGGCTCCTCCGCCTACGGTATCCTTCCCGACCCCGTCAATGTCGCCAAAGGCGTCACCACCATCCTAGACGCAGGCTCGTCGGGCGCACGCACCTTCCCAGGGTTCCGCCACCACGTCATAGACCAGGCGGTCACACGCACATTCGCGCTCCTCAATATATCCTCCGCCGGCATGATCTCCGAATCGCATGTCGGCGAACTCGAAGACCTTCGATGGGCTGAAGTGGACAAGGCAATCACAGTAGCCCGCCAAAACCGCGACATCGTACCAGGCGTCAAGGTCCGGCTGGGCAAATTACAGTCCGGCGAAAACACAGTGGAGTCCCTGAAGCGCGCCATTGAGGCCGCCGAGGCCATCGACGGCTTCGTCATGTCCCACATCGGCGCATGTCCCGTACCCATCGAAGAGCTAGTCGCGATGATGAGGCCTGGCGACGTCGTCACCCACGCCTTCCACGGCATTGGAGACCGCATTGCCAACCTAGACGGTGTCCTGCCGGGCATCCTCGATGCACGAGAACGTGGAGTCCTGTTCGACGTCGGTCACGGTATGGGCGGCTTCTCATTCGACACCGCCGAAAGGGCCCTCGCCGCCGGGTTCGTACCCGACAGCATAAGCACCGACCTACACATCTTCAACGTCGAGGGGCCGGTCTACGACCTCGTAACCACGCTGTCCAAATTCATGCATCTGGGTATGAGTCTGGTCGACGTAATTGAACGCAGCACAATCTCGGCGGCAAGAATCATGGGGCTGAAAGGCGGATACGGCACACTCGCCGTGGGGGCAATAGGGGACGCGGCCATACTCACGCTTGATGAAGGCCGCTTCACCCTCAACGACCGCCTATCCCAGGCACTGAACATAGGCGGCATGACCTGGCAAAAGCCGACGTCAGTCGAGGCGACCCGCAAGCTCAACCACGTCCGCACCGTCATCGGTGGCCAGGTCTACCGCCCCTGGCTGGGACATCGCCCCTAGAGCAGCTCCACCTCGCTGACGTCCGGCGCATGCACCTTCAACGACGCCAACAGCATCTGCTGGACCATTTCATGGCTCGGTACACACTCAGGACACTCCTCGTTGGTGCCCTCGTTGTACCGAACCGTCAACTTGTCGCCAGACAAGTCGACCAGTTTCAGCGTGCCGCCCTCTGAACCCACGATGGTGCCCATCAGGCCTATTACCGTCGTTACCCCGTCTGAAGACAAGACAGACCTCCGGACCAAGATGCAAAGGGACTCGACTCCTCTGCGCTCCCCACATACTTAGGGATGAAGGATGACCTTGGTGTAACCCTCGATACGCTTGTCGAACTTGCTGTAGGCGTCTGGGGCGTCGTCCAACGACACCTCGTTCGAGACCACAAAGCTCGGCTTCGCCTTGCCCGAGATAATCAGGTCCCTCAGGTGCGCGTTGTACTGCTTCACGTTGCACTGTCCCGTCCCCAGGCTAATGCCCTTCTCGAACAGCTTGCCGAAGTTGATGGAGAGCGCCCCCTTCTTCGCGCCGGCGTCTACTCCGCCAGGATCCGACGGAACGTACAAGCCCGGAATCCCAAGTGCACCGGTGGGGCTCACCGTGTCGATGAGCTGGTTCAGGACGATGTTCGGGACCTCGTCCTGCTCGCCACCCGACGCCGAAGATCCCGCCTTCGTGGCCTGGTACCCAACCGCGTCTATACCCTTGTCGGTGCCCTCACCGCCACGCATATCCTTGATCTGGGCAACCGGGTCGGCAACGTCGTAGTTGATGGGCGTTGCGCCTACGGACTCGGCCTTGTCGAGCCTCTCCTGAACGTGGTCCACCACATAGACCTCAGCCGCACCCCTCAACAAGCAGCTATACGCGGCCATCAGGCCCACCGGGCCGGCCCCAAACACCGCTACGCTCTCACCCGGCTTCACGCCTGCCAACTCCGCCCCATGGTAGCCGGTGCAAAAGATGTCGGCCAGCAATGCGAAATCCGCTTCGTGCTCGGTGCCCGCAGGCAATGACAGGCAGTTGAAATCGGCGAACGGCACCTGCAGGTACTCTGCCTGGCCGCCCACCCAGGGCCCCATCGACACATAACCATAAGCTCCCCCGGCGAACCCCGGGTTCACCGTCGTGCAGAACCCAGTGAAGCCGCCCAGGCAGTTTTTGCAGAACCCGCATGCCACGTTAAATGGCATGACGACCCGATCACCGACCTTACGGTCCTTGACCCCTGGGCCAACCTCCTGAATTATGCCCATGTTCTCGTGACCGAACACGATTCCAGGCGTGGCGGCAGTACGCCCCTCGTACATGTGAAGGTCGGAGCCGCAAATGCAGCTCGAAGTGATCTTCACAATGGCATCGTTGGGGTGCAGAATTGTCGGGTCGGGAACAGACTCCACCGCCACTTCAAACGGCTTCTTGTAAACAACTGCTCTCATCGGGGGCCTCCTTGCTATTGGGCTTGGTCGGGGTTCCGGTGTCATCGCCAACCGCCAAACAGAGCCCGGGAATAGTCAACGGCAGGCAAGGGCATTCTATTCACGGCTCACTACCCTGTCAACGCGACCAGCCACAGAATTGCCACTGCATCGCTTAGCACCGATAATGCCCAGCCAGAAAGGGGTGAGCAGAGTGGCAGATTCGCGCTGCCGAAAGCGTGAGGGCATGGGAGGGATAATTGCTCCTCGATTTCCCTCAAGATGGGCTGCCATCTTGGCCCTCGCCTTCATCTTGCTAGCCTGTTCGCATTCAGACTCCGAATCCCAGGAGATCCTCGTCTTCGCGGCCGCCAGTCTGGCGACCGCGATGGAAGAGATAGGCGCCGAATTCGAGGCAGTGTCGAATGCCACAGTGACCTTCTCCTTCGGCGGTTCGCAAACGCTAGTTCAGCAAATTTCAGGCGGAGCACCCGCAGATATGATCGTCGCGGCAGGCAAATTCCCCATGCAGTTCCTGATAGAAAGAAATCTCGTGGGCGCCGAGTCAATTGACCTCCTCACCACCAAGCTCGTAGTTGCCATCCAACAGGGCGCCAATTCCCCCAGTACTCTCCAAGGCCTGACCGAAGCCACCTACCCCAGCATAGCCATCGCCGACCCGGATCTGGCCCCGGCCGGAGCCTACGCGCGTGAGGCACTGTCTGATCTGGGTTTGTGGACAGTCATAGAGAATCGGCTCGTGTTTGGCCCAGACGTCAGATCCACCCTGGCATACGTCGAGTCCGGAAACGCCGACGCAGCCCTCGTGTACGAGACCGACGCCCGGGCATCCGGCTCCGTGAAAATTCTGGACATTGTACCCACGGAAAGCTACTCGCCCATCGTGTACCCGGCCGCGCT
>JASLXL010000148.1 GCA_030740335.1 SAR202 cluster bacterium
AGCCGCGTCCTTCCATCGCCGCTACTCCAAGGGTCATCACGTAATTCAGGGACGCAGTCTGGGCCATTTCGACAGTGGCTCGCATCTATTCCTCCAGTGAATCACAACGACTTCGTCTTTGCGACCTACTCGCGCTGAAAATCGGGCGTGGCAGCGACCATTTCTAACATTTCCACGACGCGACGCGTCGCATCTGCTCTATCGCCATTCCACGTGACTTTCCCCTCGCGGACGGCGTACTCTACCAGCGCCGAACGGGTGTGTTTGCTAACGGAGATAGCCCCGAGCTGGTCAAGGCAGCTCTCCATAAGATCCTTCGGAGACAGGGTCCCGCTCCCGCCCGACAGCACACTGTTCACCATCGACTGTACACCTGGATTAGCAGCGTCGCCCAGGTGTTGCGCCGCGTAGTTGATCCTCTCGACCGCTGTGCCTGTGTCGACCCATTCGACCCCCTGATGCCAGCCTTCGACACTTGGTGGGTTGATCAATGACTGCCCCATGAAGGCTATCTGGGATGCGTTGGTCTGGATGGCCGGCTCCGGCTGGCGAAGCTCGCCAGTGAGACGCAGCACACCGGCCACTAGCTCCGCCGGTCCTTTGATCTTCTGGTATCGGGCATTCTCTGACTTGAAGAAGTCGGATGTGATCAGCGTTCTGACCATCGCACCGATGTTGTAATCACTGTCAAAATAGGAACTGACCAGAATATCGATGGCCACGGGATCACGCGGCGGTTCATAAGGCCAATTGGGTACCGGAGGCTCATCGGCCACGAAAAAGTGGTACAGGTGGCGGCTAACAAAGCGTGCGGTGGCCTCCTGGCGGCATATGATATCGATCACATCCTTGCCGTCGAAAGGCCCCCGTTCTCCAAGAAATTCCTTTTCACCGTCATCGTGGTCCTCGGCCCGAAACTCGAAACGAAATGCCACCCTACCGTAGGGCCAGAGCGAGTCGCGTTCGACCATTGTCTTCATGTATTTCGTGTTTGCGACGGTCCAGCCGGTGAACGCCCGGGCGCATTCCTTGATGTCCTGCTCGGAATAGTTGCCGACGCCCATCGAGAACAACTCCAGCAACTCACGCCCGTAGTTTTCGTTGATGGCCCCAGCGTGGTTTTCATCGTTGTCCAGCCACATGATCATGGCGGGGTCCATCGACAACCGCAACAGCAGGTCGCGAAAGCTCCCCATGCCATACTCTCGGAACATGGCAATCTGGTCCAGCAGCACCCTGCCCTGCGTGACCTTGGGGTAACCTGTCGCGAAGACCGAGTGCCAGAACAGCCCGATCTTTTCCCGCAGTGGCCCTCGAGTGTTGATCATCCTAAAGAGCAGGTTGCCCGGTGCTCCAGCCATCCCCATACCCCCTTGATGATCTGGAAGGTACCGATACAGCAGGTCATCGACGATCCCCTCCTGGCAGTCCGCTGCCAACAAATCCTCGACAGTGGCGTCATAGCCTTTCGCGACATGCGCTTCTAGTTCAGCGCGCGTGGCCCCAAATCCGGCCCGGCGCATCAGGTGGCCCATCAGATCCATTTCGGTGGTCATGGCATCCACTCCTGAAAGGGGTTCGTAGTGCGAGTAATCGATGATATCCAGTAATTCGCGTAGCGGTCAAGGTTACGGCCCACTCAAATCAAACTCAAGAGGCATGGGCAGGTGCCGGTGTAGCTGTTATCATGGCATGCTTGAACGCAACATGGCTTTCATGTACCGCACTGCAGTACGCTTCGGCCCGAAGCCTCGCAGGTGATAGTGCTCCTCAAGCGTCTTAGGCAAGACTGGACTGTCCAGCTAGGGGTTTTTTTTGGGATGCTGCTGGCCACAAGTCTCGTGGCTGCTGCCCCCGTATACCTGCGCGCCCTCGATCAGATGGCGTTTTTCGTCGCCCTCGACCGACTCGAAAGCCCCTACCTGAACATTAACGTATTTGGGATAGACGTGCCCCTTAACCACGAGTCGCTCGACGAGGCGGGACGAGCGATGACTGATGCGTCAGATACCCATTTGCCCGGCGCCATATCGAGCACTGTTCAGTACTTCAAGTCACCCCTCTACTTGGCTTGGTCCCCATCTCGACCGCTCTCTCGCGGTTACCTGCAGTACCTCGGAGACCTGTCGGAACACTCTAGGTTCACGTTGGGACGCCCCGCCGGCGACGGCATCATACCCGGAGCAGCGGGACTGGAGATTGAGGCCGTAGTCAGCACTCAGACCGCCATCAATTTCGAGACGCGCATTGGCGATCTTGTGGCTTTTGCCCCGTCACCAGCCAGTCCCATTCGTGTATTCGCACGCATCGTCGGAGTCATTGAGCCTGACGATACGACTTCCGAGTACTGGAGACTTCCAAAGATATTCCTCGATCCCGCTCCTCCACTGGAGGAACCTCAACGCGGTCTGGTAGTAGACTCGGGCAAGCCGCTCGCCGTGTTCGTGGACAGAGAGGTGCTGATCGACGCAATATCCGGCAGCTTCCAGGGGTCGCTCGTGGACCCCTTCTGGTTCCTGGTAGCTGAGCATGAGAGTATCAAGGACTGGTCGGTTGTGGACTTTCAACAAGGCCTGGCCGATTTCCGGGAACAGATTGGCAGAGCCATTCCAGGGGCGAGCATCCCCATAGGTGTCATGAATGATCTGATCCAGGATCTGCGCCTTCGGGGCTTTTTCGCCAGGCTCCCAATCCTGATGTCGTTGACCACTATAGTCGCCACCGTCCTGGTCTATCTATCGATCAGCTTCTCATTCGTGGTGAGACGCAGACAAAAAGAGATCACTCTGTACAAGGCTCGAGGAGCGCAGATCCGTCGGTTATTGAGTTTCTACGGTCCGGAAGCCGTAGGTCTAACCCTGGCAGCGTCGGCCCTAGGTGTGATCTTAGCCATGGGGGCAGTATCTTTAGCAGGCCGGCTACCCTCATTCAAGAATATCACTGCCGGCGAAAATCTACCTGTGTCGCTGTCTCCAGCACCATTAGTGGCTTCAGCCATCGCTGGCCTGGTCCTCCTGGCACTGCTGCTTGTCTACACCTGGGGGAGCACACGCGGAGGTCCCGTGATCAGCAGGTTGTGGTCTTCGCGGCCACCCGGCGCATCCCTGTTCCATCGCTATTATATGGACTTCGGTCTGGTAGTCATCGGAGGTCTGGTATTCTGGGAACTGCAGGCGCGCGGGCGTGTCGTATCCGGAGGCCTCTTCAAGGACGTGCAGGTCAATGAAGCGCTTCTGGTAGCGCCAGTGCTGCTACTTATAGTCGTTTCGCTCATGTTGGTTCGATTTTTCCCCATGGTGGTCCGCTTTGTGGGCGGAGAATCGCCCGCCCTGCTTCATCTCTTCACGGCAATCACCATACCGACCGCGGCCGCAGTGACTATCAATGCGGGCTTGCCGGTCTCGGAATGGGCCCCACCGGTGGCCCTGATTCTGGGCGTTGGGACGGTGTACTGGGCGACCACACTGGTTCAACGGGCTTCGTGGATCGCAAATCTAGAACTAGTGCAGCTCGCGGCCACTGGCGGATATTTCGTACTGCGTCCCCCCGACCCTGAAGGAGTGCAACTCGTTGCAGTAATTGCCTTCATGTCACTGGTTCCCGCCCAGTTGGCTTTCCGGTTACTAGCGGTATATAGACGGTTCACGCCGGTGTGGCTGGTGCTCGTATTGTGGCGAATGGCTCGAGACCCTCTCCGCTATACGTGGCTGATAATGCTCTTGATTCTCGCGACAGGGCTGGCGACGTTTTCCACCACCATCGGCGCCACCCTCGACCGGGGCCAGGAAGATAGCATCCACTACGAGCTTGCCACCGACATCCGGTTGTCCGAGCCGGATGTCGGCACGGACGCAGACTCAATCATTGGATCTCTTTCAGAGATCCCCGAACTCGCTCTGATCTCCCCGGCCCTACGCGAGACGGCCAGAATTGATGAAACCGACGTCACGCTGTTGGCGGTGGATTCCGACACCTTTTCGAGAGTCGCGTGGTATCGAGACGACCTGTCCAGCCGATCCTTTTTGGAGCTGATGTCAGCAATCAGACCCTCTGACCCGGCGACCCG
>JASLXL010000149.1 GCA_030740335.1 SAR202 cluster bacterium
GGCCCTGCCTGAGCAGGACCTAGCGGACACGCTGGCCGAGAGACGCATAGCCGGAGAACCCCTCGCCTATATCCTCGGGCGTAGTGAGTTCTATGGCCATGAGTTTGGCGTAGGGCCGGGCGTGCTTGTGCCACGTCAAGAGACGGAGCTACTGGTAGACGCCGTACTTGAGTTTGTCAGCACCAGCAGTTTGAGGCGGCCCCTTATTGTGGATGTGGGTACAGGCAGCGGTGCCATCGCTATTGCCGTAGCGAAAGCGCTGCCTGACGCGACCGTTTTTGCCACTGATGTCTCACATGATGCCCTGAAGATCGCCGAGGCCAATGCGCTGTCCCTTGATGTACAGGATGCGGTGCACCTTTTACAAGGGGATTTGTTGGAGCCATTACCGGGGCCGGTCGACATAATTGTCTCCAACCCGCCGTACCTGACCACCGGCGAACTTGCCGGTCTGACCAGTGAGGTCAGATGCGAGCCTGAGACCGCTCTCGATGGTGGTCGCGACGGTCTCGCCGCGATTTCGGAGTTGATGAGGCAGGTCGCTGGTCTTGTGCAGCAGCCGAGGCTTTTCGCGATAGAGATAGCGTCGAGCCAGCTAGAATCAGTTGTTTTGATGGCGCAAGGCTTGTTCCCCGACAACGAGGTTACCTATCTGCTAGACCTCGCTGGCCTGCCCAGGGTCGTGCGCGTCTTACTGTAGTAATCACAGTGCTGGCAAAAACGTTGCGTGACAAGATAGATATTATTCCCCATTGCGCGCCTTGACACAGCCGCTACAATTGACCGGGTTCGGTGACAGATTGCACGGAGGCCCCAATTGGCGAACATCGATTTGCAGCCTGACTATGACTTGCTGTTGAAACTGTATGGCGAGTCGATGCTCAGGATCGGGCAGCTCGAGGCTCGCGTCGCTGCTTTGAATGAGTGCGACGCAGAAAATAATCAGAGCCGTGCGATAGTCGAGCTCACCGAGAGAGTCGACGCAATTTACGGGCTGATTACCGGGATTTCCCAAGATGGCACTGACACTGCAGACCTAGGGCCGAGAGATGGGCAGGCGGATGAAATCGCTCAGATGCGAGTACAGATCGCGAGTTTGGCCGACCAGCTCGACGTGGCTCGCAATGAGGTCAAGGACTACCGTGCGCGGCGACGACGGCGCTCTCAAGCGTCTGGGCACACACCGTTATTGCAGTCCATTGCCCGCCGATTCGGTATCAGCCGTTCCCAGGGGATGTAGCTCGTAAGTGCGGGGCTGTCCTATCTCGGTGGTGATTCGGCCCACTGCTTGATCCCTAGCCCCCCATTTCCCAGACCCCGTCTCTTGCTGTAGTATCGGTATGTTGGCTAGATGAGCCAATCGGCCATTCCAATACCACGGTGGAGGCCATGCATGTCTCAGTCGCAGACGGTCCGAAACCTCTCCCTCGGCGAGTACTTTCTTCGCAAGTACCACAATGTCGAAAGGCCCTATACGTTCAGTGCCTCCACGAAGGACGAATTCGAGAGTTGGAAGGGGGTGTTTTCGGCCAGGCTGGCTGAGGCGATGGGGTTTCTCCCTGAGGCGTGTGACCTGGACCCTATCACCCTGGAACGGGTAGACAAGGGGTCGTATTGGCGAGAAAAAGTCCTATTCAACGCCGAGCCCGACATGGCCGTGGTTGCCTACGTGCTCGTGCCCAAGGACATAGCTGCCGGCGAGCGCAGGCCCGCCATCCTGGCGGCCCATGGCCACGGCAATGGAAAGGACGATGTGTGCCGCATCGACCACGGCGAGAGCGACCGCGTCGACAAGATAGACCAGCTCAACTACGGCTACGCAGTCGAGCTGGTACAGAGGGGCTACGTCGTCATCGCTCCCGACTGGCGGGGATTCGGTGAGCGGCGGTTGGGTGGGAATCTCCCTCCCAGAGATTCGTGCAACGTTCTGTTCACAAAGGGGATGCTCTTTGGCGTTAACCTGCTCACACTCAACGTCTGGGACGCGATGCAGTCTGTGACATATCTCCAGTCCCGCCCCGAGGTCGACCCGGACCGTATTGGTTGCGTCGGCCTCTCCTACGGCGGGACGATGACGCTGTTCACGACGGCAATGGACGAGCGCATCAAGTGCGCGGTGGTCAGCTGCTACCTCAACAGCTTCCGCGCCTTCGCCCTCGGCCGGGGCAACCTCTGTGGCGCTCAGATACCGCCCGGCCTGCTCGCCGATGGTGATATCAGCGACGTGGCTTGTCTAATCGGACCACGTCCTCTGCTCGTGGAGTCAGGTATCCGGGATACCGGCTTCCCAATTGAGGCGAGCCGCGCGGCGGCGGCGGTGGTCAGGCGCTGTTATGAAGTAGCAGGAATTCCAGAGCGGTTTGACGTGGACGAGTTCGACGCCGGTCATCAATGGAGCGGACGCAAGGCCTACGATTGGCTCGAGAAGTGGCTGTAATGGGATTGACTGTAGGGGTAGGTCATGACCTACCCCTACAGTCAATCCCGCCGCTATAGTAGCTCTGCAAACGACCGGGTGATGCGGTCGGGGTCGGACCAGAACCAGATGTGGGTACGGATTATCGCATCGTAGAGAATACAGGCGCCCAGCGCTGGGACCCGCGGCTCGAACGCTACGTAGACGGGCCGCCAGGTGGGGGCAGAGCCGTAGGTGTAGTTGATCAGGGTATCGTCGAGGTCGATCATCATGGCATGGGGATGTCCATAAGAGACGGCGCGGGGATACCTATGATCCTCCCGTCAGTGAGGGCGTCATCGGAAGGGCTCCGAAGATAGGACCCTAGTTCAGGTCGAGTTGGAAGTACTTGCCCTCGGTCTTGATGGACGGTGCGAGGATGACATCGGTCTTGTGCATGCCCTTGATATCGGCTGCCCCGACCATTCCCATGCAGATCTCCAGCGCCCCGATGAGGTTCTGAGTACCATCCGTCTTCGAGGTCGGGCCGAACAGAATTTTGTCCAGGGAGCCCTTGACTCCGACACTAACCCTGACACCGCGTGGCAGCGATGCGTGAGGGCTGGCCATTCCCCAGTTGAAGCCGTTGCCGGGCGCTTCCTCGGATTGGGCGAGTGGTGTGCCGATCATGACTGCATCGGCACCGCTCGCGAACGCCTTGCAAAGGTCCCCACCGGTTCGAATTCCACCGTCAGTTATGATTGGGATGTACTTGCCAGTGCGCAGGAAGTGTTCTGCCCGCGCTGCGGCGCAGTCCATCGTGGCCGTCACCTGTGGTACTCCGACGCCGGTCACCTCGCGGGTGGTACATGCCGCTCCGGGGCCTACGCCCACCAGAACGCCGTCGATGCCCGTTTCCATGAGTTCCAGCGCGACATCATATGCGACGCAATTACCTACGATCACCGGGACGCTCACCGTTTCGAGGAACTCGGAGAATACCAGGCCGCGGGCGCTCTTGGAGTAGTGGCGAGCTGTCGTCACAGTCGATTGGACAATAATCACGTCTGCGCCGGCTTCTTCGGCCAGCGGCGCAAGTCGTTTTGTGTTTGCAGGAGTGATGGATACGGCGCACTTGGCGCCCTTGGACTTGATCTCACGAATCCTATCTCCCACGAGGTTCTCTTTGATGGGAGCTGCGTAGGCGTCTTGCATGACCGTGGTCGCGTCTTCATTGGAGGCGCTTGAGATTCGATCAAGTACCTCGGGCGGATTGTCGTATCGGGTCTGGACCCCTTCGAGATTCATAACCGCCAAGCCGCCCCGTTTGTCGAATTCGACGGCGAAGCTCGGCGACACAATGGCGTCCATGGCCGAGGCCAAAACGGGCATTGGCATCGTCATTCCGTTAATCGAGAACTCCCGGTTGACCTGGTCCGGGTTGATGGTGACGACTCCTGGGGAGATCGCCACGTCGTCGAATCCGTAGGCCTTTCGAATCTCTTTAAACTGGGGTACGGCCATGGCTTACCTCTTCAAGGGGATAGCGAAATTATATGCGAGCGCGAGGGGTCCGGTCAAGGATACTGGCATAGTGTGAACATACATCGTACGTGCCTGTAACATGCGGCGCAGGGCAAATATAATCCTGTCGTTGGAGAGCCGTTTGCGAGGCAATTTTTGGGCCTGACGCGGCGACGCCTAGCCGCAGTCGAAAACGTCCTCGTGTATTATCAGGTAATGCCGGTGGTGCGGACGCCTAATGGGCCGTCTGCCCACAAATATAGAATGCCTTGTTTCCCGGGCGTGGGGACCAGAAGGGCAAGGGCTGTCGGGACCAGATGGGCAAACTAGAGCAGTTGATCAAGGATCTCGCCAAGGAGATCGGTTTCGATGTCGTGGGTATCACGACTGCTGATCCCTTTCCTCGTGACGAGGAGGCGGCGCTTGACCGCATTTCACAGGGGTTAATGGACGGCCTGCACTGGTACACCAAGGAGCGTGTCCGCAAGGCTAACCGGCCTGGGTTGCTTGTTGAGGGAGCGTGCTCAATCATCTCCGTGGCGATGAGCTACAACACCGGCGACCCCATTCCAGGGGAGCCGGGTCCAACCGGCAAAATCGCTCGCTACGCATGGGGAGACGATTATCACACCCTCATGAAGGAGCGACTCCGAAGGTTGGTCGAAGGCCTTTCGGACCAGGTTGGTTACCCGGTGAAGTCCCGAATTTTCGTCGACGATGGCCCCATGAATGACCGGGCCGCCGCCGAGCGTGCGGGCGTAGGCTGGTTCGGTAAGAACTCCAATGTCCTTACCCCGGGCCACGGCTCCTGGGTTCTGCTCGGCCAGGTGATCACCGACTTGGACCTGAAGCCGGACCTGCCGCTCAAGAAGACCTGTGGTGCCTGCGTACGATGTATCGACGATTGCCCAACTGGCGCTATCGTAGCTCCCTTCGTTATCGACAACACTCGCTGTATCTCATTCCTCACCATAGAGTTGTGGGGTGCAATACCGCGCGAGATGCGGTCCCTGGTGGGGGACTGGGTTTTCGGGTGCGACATCTGCCAGGATGTCTGCCCCGTGAACCGCAAGGCCACACTGGGGGTCGAGCCCGCTTTCCAGCAACGTCACGACTTCGGCGCACCCGCGCTGTTGCCACTGCTAGAACTGGACGACGAGGAGTTCAGGGCCAGGTTCCGGAACAGCGCCATCAAGCGAGCCAAGCGAGTTGGTTTGCAGCGTAATGTTTGTGTGGCGCTGGGCAATATCGGTGACCTGGCGGCGGTTCCGGCCCTGGTCAAGGCCCTGACTGCGCCGGAACCCATCATTCGTGAGCACGCGGCTTGGGCCCTTGGTCGTCTGGGCGGCGATGCGGTTATTTTATCCCTGCGAGACGCCTTGCCGGGTGAGACAGACGAGGCGGTGCGGGCCGAGATTGTGCTGTCTCTGTTCGAGGCCGGGCCAGCAGTGCCCTCGTGAACGGTCGTACATACCTGATCAACGTCGGCGCCAACGCGAGCCACCGTTTTGCCGGCCCCATTTTTCCTGACGGCACCTTCGAGTTCCTACCTATCCCAGAGGACCGGGACCTGCCGGTAGACCACGGAGTTCGTTACCGTAATCTGCGCTCCTTCTACGACCCCGGACAAGACTTACTGAGGTACGTTCCGCAACGACTGTGGGACCGAACCGCCCATGCCGACCCTGAGTGGGACACGTTTACGTACGGGGACAATTGCGCAACCTCGCCAAGGGCTGCGGCTCTGAAGCGCGTTGCGCCCGGTGACCGTCTACTATTCCTGGTACGACTACAGAGATGGGACCAGAATGGGCCAATGGAGGCCTATGGCTTCTATCTGGTGGGGTTCATACATGTCGACGGCATACTGCGGAACGTTACGTCCCAGCCCGATGTTGCCGCGATGGACCGCTTTGGTCGCAACTCCCACGTCCGGCGTGGCCTGAGCGGTCCTAGATTGTGGAACGGATTCTGCGTCTTTTCTGGCTCGTCTCAGTCACGGAGGCTCTCCAAGGCCGCGCTTCTCGACCAGGACCTCTCCAATCGAGTCCTCACGAGTGCCGATGGCTCGCCATGGCGATGGGAAGCAGGCCGTTCTGACCTACAGGTAATCGGCTCCTACACACGCAGCTGCCGTTGTATTATCGATCCAACGCTGCCGGGTCACAGCGAGAGATCCGACATATTGTGGGAATGGGTCATGCGCCACGAATAACCCCGTAGTGCTACACTCACCGTAAATCACATTCAGGAGAGTCGTCAATGAAGGTCATGATGGAACAGGGAAGCGACGATTTCGTAGTGGAGTTGTCGGCAAAATTCCCGGAAGTGACATTTGTGATCGTCGGCACCGTCGAGGAGCAGATCGAGCAGATCGCCGATGCCGACGTGTACTTCGGCTGGCCAGCCCGGGAGGCCTTTGTGGCGGGCGAGCAACTGCGGTGGGTTCAGAATCCCGGTACCGGCATTGACAGGATCATGCAAGACCTGCCCGAACTCGTGGACAGCGACGTTGTGCTGACGAACTCTCGTGGCCCTCATGCTCCACCGATGGCGGACCACGTAATGGGCATGGTGCTCTCCCTGGCTCATCGCATGGGCGAGTTGTGGGAGGACCAGCAAGCTCACCGGTGGGAACCTGGCCCGTATAACGACACCTACGTCGAGCTTGCTGGCAGTACGATGGGAATCCTGTCCCTTGGCGATATAGGCATGGCCGTCGCACGGCGTGCACATGGTTTCGGCATGGAGGTCTATGCCGTCGACAAGCACCCCCGGCCCGCAGGCCCGGAGGTCACCTCTGTATGGGGTCTGGAGCGGCTGGACAAGCTTCTGGCAATGTCGGACTGGTTTGTAGTAACCGCGCCCCTTACCGATGAGACACGGGGATTCATCGACCGACGACGGCTGGGCCTGCTCAAGGAAGGCGCACGAATTATCGTGATCTCCCGCGGCAACATCGTCGATGAGGAGGCGCTGATTGACGAACTGCGTTCGGGGAGGATAGCGGGTGCTGGTCTCGACGCGCTGGCAGTCGAGCCGCTACCGCCTGAAAGCCCCTTTTGGGACATGAAGAACGTCGTAGTCACGCCCCATGCATCTGCGCTGACCCCCGAGATGTCTCGGGGCCGACAGGAGATATTTATCGAGAATCTGCGCCGGTTCCTGGGCAACGAGCCGTTCCTGTACGTCTGCGACAAGCGAACCGGCTTCTAACATTCCCCTATATGGGGAGTGCAGAGATGCCACGCCCCTTTGCTGCTTTGGCCCGATGGCACTGCGCTATAATAGGGTGGCAAGCCGCACCCAGTGGGGGAGTGTCGGAATTGGCAGACGAGCATGATTTAGGATCATGTGCCGCAAGGCGTGCGGGTTCGAGTCCCGCCTTCCCCACCACGATAACTCTTTGTTTTCTTCCCCAGATCTGGCCCACGCGGTTGCAACAAGCGCCCTCGAATGCTGAAGGATAATATCCAAAGTGAGCCCTAGAGGCGAGATGAGATTACCCAGGTCGAGCGGCGCTGGGTGCAGGTCCATCGCGATCTTGATCTCGCCACGATTGATGAGATACTTGCAGAGGACTACGCTCAGATACGCGATGATGGTGTAGTGGTTGGCAAGTCGGAGACGATTCAGTCCTACCGATCAGGGAAAAGGAGATGGAACTATGCGCACATCGAATCAGCATATTTGGTGACGTAGCGATTCTGACGGGCCGCTGGATCTCACGTGGCGAGAACAATGGCCTCAGCTTCGACTACACGGCTCGGTTCATGGCAGTCTATGTTTGTCGTAGTGGGGCGTGGAATCTGGTCACCGATCAATCTACACCACTCAGCGAATGAAAAAAATTGAAGGGAGTTATGCGTAATGCCAACCTTTGACGTGGTCTCCAAGACCGACCTTATGGAAGTAGACAACGCCATAAATGGCGCTAAGCGAGAGATAAACCAGCGATATGATCTCGCTGGGACCAAGTGCGACATAACGCGTACCGACAACACCGTGACAATAATCGCTGATGACACTATGAAGCTCACCCAGGTGGAGGAACTACTCTACAAGTATCTTGCACGTCGGAAAGTGGATCGAGGTGCTTTCGCGATCACGGCGACAGAGGATGCCTCAGGGGATTCCATCAGGCAGATTATTGATATTGGGCAGGGCATCGAAGGCGACTTGGCACGTAAGATCAGCAAGGCGGTCAAAGGCTCCAAGCTCAAGGTCCAGGTTCAAATCCAGGGGACCGAGCTACGGATGTCCGGCAAAAAACGTGATGACCTACCGGCGGTTATCGCGTTCATCAAAGAGATGGAAATCAAGCAGCCTCTGCAATATGTGAACTACCGGGACTAATTTGCCACACGCGACTCCCATCGGACTGACCGGCGAGCACTACGAGGACACCGTTCCCGACACCCTCGACCTGGCGGAGCGGGCTGCACTAGGGCTCAACTACTTTATGGGCATGACCGAGCCGGACCTCAACCACGAGATGTACTTCCACGCCCAGTTCGACCAGTCGAGCCCGCCTGTACTTACGACCCACGTCACGTCCCTGGGCGCATGCCAGGCGAAGGCACTCGAAGCGATTGCGTTCCTGCGCACGATGACCGGCAGCACCAAGGGCGTCGAGCAAGAGGCCCTGATGGTCGAAATGATGTCGGGGATGCTCGGCGATGACGGGTTACTGTGGGTCGATGGAAGCACCCCCGGCAAATCTTGGTTGCAGATCCCGGAGCGATTCGCCATGGTCCACGGACAGGGCCGGATGGCATGGGCAATGATGGCGTGGCACCAGTACTCCGGGGACCCCGTCTGGAAAGAGCGTCTCGACAGGCTCGTGGCCGGTCTCGATAAGATGCTGGTCCACGATGGCGACCGGGCCTATTTCCCGACCCATGGCTTCTATGATAACGAGTACTTGCGCTCCTGTTACTCGGCACGCGGCTGGAAGGATACGTCCGAGCCATCGGGGGAGAAGGACGGCGAGGAGGGCTCGCTGTTCAATCACCAGGGCCATACCCCCGGTGTGCTCGCCAACTGGCATTGCCTAACCGGCAACGAGGACGCGCTGAAGAGATCGGGCGAGCTAGTTCGTTTCCTCGCCAGCCCGCAGTTCTGGAGCGACTACGAGGCGGGGGACTATCCTGCGGTAGTCGGGCAGCAGCACGCCCACTGGACCGGCCATCTCCACGGCCACATCAACACTCTCCGAGCCATTTTGGAGTACGCCCTGGCTGTCGACGACGCGCAGCTGAAGGGTTTTGCCCGCGACGGCTACGAATGGGCGCGCAGGCCCTGCTACCCCGCATCGGATACTTCGACTACCAGGGCTGCGCCACGGCGCGGATGATTGGTCTTGCGGTTAAGCTCTCCGATGCCGGGATCGGCGACTACTGGGAGGATGTGGACCAGTACATCCGCAACCACGGCGTCGAGATGCAGATTACCTCTGATGACGCAGACTACCTGGCAGCCATGTCCGAGGGCAAGCCGCCGCCGGAGGATGAGCCTGGAACCTCCACAGAGAACGTCTTCGAGCGCGCGGTCGGAGGATTCGCGCTGTGGTCCGACAAGTCCTGGCTCGGCCTGTGCTGCGGCACCCACGGCAATATGGGTCTGTTCTACGCGTGGGACGGTGCACTGCGGTACGACGACGGCACGGTCCGGGTCAACCTGCTACTGAACAGGGCGTCGGAGTGGCTCGATGTCCACAGCTACCTGCCATATGAGGGCAAGGTTGTGCTTCGCAACAAGACAGCCACCGAGGCATTCGTGCGTGTGCCACTGGGGCTGACAAGAACGCTGTGCGCTGTGCAGTCGACGGCAATGAGCGCAAACCGGCCTGGTTCGGCAGCTACCTGAGGTTCCGCGACCTGAGGCCGGGCGAGTCGATCATGGTGCAGTTCCCGATGGTGGAGGTCATCGAGGAGTGGTCCGTGAGCCAGCTGACCTGGCCCGGGAACATCATCGGTGAGGAGCAGGTCCACACCTGCCGGATCAGGGGCAACACGCTCGTGGAGATCATGCCCGGTCTGTCGCCGGGTTCGCCACTCTACAGTGGTCGCAAAGCCCTGTATGCGACTACACAGGCGCCGATGAAGAAGGTGTCGCGGTACACCTCTCCGATAACGCTGACCTGGTAGTGACTCAGTCCTACAGTAGGACTCTCGGGTAGCTTCGCACCCAGCTGCGCTGGTGGCGCTGTTTGCCGTCCACCTTCACCTCCAGGTCGATCTCCACCTCAAAGGTCTCCACGGTACTGTGTACTGTGCATGTCGAATCCACAATGGTTTTGCCGATCGGGTGGCTCAAGCGCCACGAGTGACGCCCTACGGCAGTTACCTGTGACGGCTCCCGGTTGCTGGCCCACACCTCCAGGTCTGCGCCGCGCTCCACAGTCACGCCTTCACGGGGGCTGTTGGCGCTGAGCCTTCTGACCCTGAGCCCGGTTCTGTCGCCCAGGAGGTCGGTCACTATCTCCCATGGCGGCACGCCGTTCTTTGCGCGGGACACCGGTTTCGGGTTGTGCATGGTTCCGAAAGCAATTTCGTCTTGCGGCATCTCTCCGCTTGTTGCCTCCCTGGCTGGCACCACCGGCAGTAAGAGGTGCGAGCGACGTGTTTCCTCCCTGTAGACGCGGTTCGTGCCCTTGTAGGGCGTGGGCCAGGAGTTGGGGAAGTCGGCGCTACTGATGGACAGCCTCACGCGGTGGCCGGGCTCGAACCTCCAAGCGGTGGTGTCCAGGTCGATGGTCAGCTCGTAGACCTCCCCGGCCTCCATCGGCTCCGGGTCGGTCAGCGACGAGCGCCGCGTGCCGTTGAGTAACCCGTTCGTTACCAGAGCGCTTGTGCCGTCGGGCGCTACGTCGCTAAGACGTGCCACGAACGCCATCACTGGCGCTGTGGAGCTCACATGCAATACCGCACGAGCCGTGCCGATAATCTCCATTGGCGAATCCAGCGGTGTTGTGGTGTAGTTGAGCGAGAATGCCTCGTCCTGCCACTGGTCGGTCGGTAGACCGAAGGGCACGCCGGCGGACCAGAGGCCACCCGTTATCCCCACGGTGGGACGGTACGTGTACTCGTCGATGCCGTCGTCCAGCGATGGTGTACCGCCGTAGAGCACGCCGTCCTCTTCAAGCCAATACGATTCCACAGCAGCGCCGTCCATCGACAGCGCCTCCTCGGCGCGCCAGTAGCCGCTCGTATGGTCACGGTCCGCGGTTGGGGTATCGTGTACCTGGACGTAGACTGCAAGTCGAGGAGACTCCGCGCCGTTCTGATCACCCTTCATCCACCGGTCGCACCACTGCACGATTTCGTGCAGGTAGTCTATGGCCGGGCCGGGGGTGATGCTCGCCGGGCCCGAGTGGTTCCACGGCCCCATTAGCACACGGTGAGGCGCATTGAGGCTCGCGGCCATGCGCAGGGGCGCGTTGCAGTAGCCGTCGCGCCAGCCGCCGATCATCAGCGTCGGACATGTAATCTTGTCGTAGCGGCCCCGGACGCTGCCGGGACGCCAGTACGGTCCGTTGGTCTGCTGCGCCAGCCAGGCCATGAAAAAAGGCCCGTTGCCCTCCAGGTGCTCGTCCCAGATGCGCTCCCAGTAGTCGCCGCTGATCTCCGGGTAAGGTGGCATCGCATTCATAGACGTCATCGCCGAGCCGTAAGCACCCACATCGTAGTAACAGCGCCACGCTCCGCCCCGGAAGTGGCAGTCGTCGGTGTACCGGTCGTCGGTGAAGTTCATGGGTATGATCGTGGCCAGGTGGGGCGGTTGCAGCGCTGCGATCTGGACGCACGCGAAGCCGCCGTAGGAGCTGCCAGTCATCGCGACCTGCCCGTCGCACCACTTCTGTGCGGCGATCCATTCGACTGCATCGTACCCGTCCTGCATCTCGATGGGACGGTACTCGTCGTCGGTGGTGCCCTCGCTGGCCCCGGTCCCACGGCAGTCAAGCAGCGCGCCAATGTATCCATGTCGAGCGAAGTAGTCGTGCTTGCCGCTGAAGGGTGCGCTGTCGTCCTTGCGGTACGGCAGGTACTCCAGGATCACCGGCCACGGCCCGTCGCCCTCAGGCACATGCATGTCCATCGCCAGCCGAATCCCGTCACGAACAGTGACCAGGACATTCTGCTCAAACCGCACACCTTGTTGGGTCTTAGTCATGATTCAGTGCTTCACCATTAAGAGGAGTCTAGTCCGTCTGGCCTGGGCTATGGTCTGTATTTCCGTCAACTCTGGCGAAGTATACTACGTGGTGCCGAACGCGCCTTATAGTCCTATATGAATAATCTAATCAGATTATATTTGTTGAGAGTCGCAAATCTTCGTTTGCTGGGGTCATTCGAGAAGGGGACCAGCGATGCACGCGACCTCTCAACGCTACAGTCATCCGAAACCGGCGCCTCGGTGTCGGCGCGTCAGTGCGGGGTTATATGTTTTGGCGTTTCGAAACGCCGTGCTATCATCAATGTATGGCATCCGAGTTTATCCGCAATTTTTGCATCATCGCCCACATTGACCACGGCAAGTCCACCCTGGCTGATAGGCTCATCGAATTCACTGGCGCTGTCGAAGCTCGCAAAATGGTCGAGCAGCACTTGGATTCCATGGACCTAGAGCGGGAGCGTGGAATTACTATCAAAGCTCAGGCCGTTAGGCTGAACTATGCACATGCCTCTGGACAGGACTATCAGCTCAATCTGATCGACACGCCGGGCCACGTCGATTTCTCGTACGAGGTATCTCGCAGCCTCGCCGCGTGCGAGGGCGCCTTGTTGATTGTTGATGCAACACAGGGCATCCAGGCCCAGACCCTGGCGAACGTATATCTGGCTATGGAACATGACCTCGAAGTCATACCAGTCATCAACAAGATTGACATGGACATGGCGGATCCCGAGCGAGTTGCTGGGGAGATGTGCGCTACGTTCGGGTTTGAGCGCGACGAGATCATAATGGCGTCCGCCAAAGATGGGATCGGCATCGAGCAGATATTGAATTCTGTTGTCGATCGAGTTCCGTCCCCTTCGGGAAGTCCTGCAAACCCGTTGCGTGCGCTGATATTCGACTCGAAGTACGACGCGTACAAGGGCGTGGTCGCCTACGTGCGTGTCCGAGAGGGCACAGTGCCGCCCCGGGGCCGGCTCAAGGTCATGTCCAACGGCGTTGAGAGTGAGACTCTCGAGATTGGCTGCTTCAAGCCGGGGCCGATCAAGGTCGAAAGCCTTACGGCCGGGGAAGTGGGCTATATTGCAACTGGCCTCAAGACTGTCGGCGACGCACCGGTAGGGGATACGATCACGTTGGCCGAAGGCGGGGCTGCCGAGCCCCTCGACACGTACGTGCCAATGAAGCCGATGGTCTTCGCAGGTCTGTATCCATCCGACGGTGAAGACTATCTAGAGCTACGTGATGCCCTGGAGAAGCTCCATCTCAATGACGCAGCCCTGACGTACCAGCCGGAAAACTCACTGGCCCTGGGGTCTGGATTCCGGTGTGGTTTCCTCGGCCTGTTGCACATGGATGTTGTGCAAGAGCGCCTGGAGCGCGAGTACGGTATTGGGCTCTTGGCGACCTCTCCCAGCGTTGCGTATAGCGTTCTGTCCACGGACGGCTCGATTATCGAGGTCGATAACCCGGCGCGCCTGCCGCCGGCTGACCGCATAGAAGAGGTCAATGAGCCGTGGGTGGACCTGACCCTTTTGACGCCTGCCACATACATAGGACCCCTGATGGAGCTTGTAAAGGAGCATCGGGGCGAGTTCAAGAAGATGGACTACATTCAGATCGACGCCCGGGTCAACGAATCGGGGAGCAACGGAGCCAACACCTCAAACCAGGGGCGAATGATCCTCGAGTTCGCGATACCACTCTCCGAAATGTTGATCGACTTCTACGACCAGGTGAAGTCCCGTACCCAGGGATATGCGTCCATGGACTACTCCGTTGCCGACTACCGTCCAGAGGACCTCGTTCGGCTGGACATTCTAGTCAACGGGGAATCCGTCGACGCCCTTTCGACAATTGTGCACCGAAAATCGGCCCAGTCCAGGGGAAAAGACCTCGTGACCAGGCTCAAGGATCTGATTCCTCGACAGATGTTCGAGGTGCCTATACAGGCGGCTATCGGAAGCAAGGTATTTGCCCGTGAGACGATCAGGGCAATGCGCAAGAATGTTACCGCGAAGTGCTACGGCGGAGACGTGACCCGGAAGCGCAAGCTCTTGCAGAAGCAGGCAGAGGGCAAGAAGCGCATGAAGCGCGTGGGCAGCGTCGAGATCCCCCAGGAAGCATTCCTGGCCATCCTAAAAGTTGAACGGTAGTGTGCTGCGCACGCTTCGAGGGGCGGGGATTGGCGTATGCGTTTCGGGGTCTGGTCCTTGGACGGGGATATACAAAGTGCATACTGCGGTAGTCTGTCGTGAGATTGTCGGGAGGCGGATGGTTCGGTAGGTTCACCATGAACGGTAGTCTGTAGCGCCCTCAGTTCTGACACTCCTGTTCTTCATTTCCCCAGCAAAACAATGCGCCAAAAAGAGCGGCTGGTGCTAGCGCCATCTCCAACCCGGCATGCTAGGATAGGATGCATCCTCAAGGATTGGACGGTCTATATGGTTGACGAAAAGACCGAGTTCATGCGTGTCGAGAACATCAGGGCCGAGGCCCTGGGAGAGCCTGGTCATCGCACGTTTCGCATCCTCGTAGACGGCGACGCAGGCTCTGCGATGATGTGGCTGGAGAAGGAACAGCTCTTTCAGCTGGCGGTGGCCATCAACCAACTTCATTCGACCCTCCCCGAGTTGGATCGCTCACGTCCGATAGCAGAAGGCGGGGGGGGGTTGGGGGATCGGTTGGAATTCAAGATCGGTCGCCTTGTTCTTGGCCACGAAGGTAGTCGCGAACGGCTCATCATAGATGCTCACGACGCTGAATTAGACGAGGAAGAGGGGGAGCCTACGGTGCGGATATGGGCTGAAAGGCAGCAGCTGGCCAGGTTTGCGGCGGACTCTCTGGAACTTTGTGCCGCGGGCAGGCCATTGTGTCCACTGTGCGGCAGCCCGATGGATCCGGACGGTCACGCGTGTCCAAGGTCCAATGGCCACGCACTCCAGCCCATAAGCGACCTCTAGGCCGGTGCCGGCGGCGCTGCGCGCGTAGAGTTGGGCAGAACTTGGTCCGTGTGTCGCCAGTTGCTTCTATGCGAGACATTTGGGGTGTGGAGGGCGCAAGTTCGCATTGCCAATCTAACTTAGTGAGAGCACATGGAACACTCCCCTTCACCGGAGAGTCAGATGGAAGGCGCCAAGGTGGTTGAGTTGGCCGACGATGAAGCCGCTCCCATTCTGTTGGAGGGCGAGGTACTCGGGGGCCAGAGAATTCCGTGGAGTTCCAACTACACGTTCCTGGTGCGGATCGACGCTGGTCCTGGCAAATTCCTGAGGGCGGTGTACAAACCCCGCGACGGTGAGATGCCTCTGTCCGACTTCCCCAGCGGGTCCCTGTACAAAAGGGAGCACGCTGCGTTCCTTTTGAGCCAGGCCCTCGGCTGGCCTCCAGTGCCGCTCATCCTGGTAAGGGACGGGCCATATGGGGTCGGCTCGATGCAGCTTTATGTCGAGACGGATCCCCGTGTCACCTACTTCGACATGATTACCGACAACCGGGACAAGCTATGGCGGTTCATGGCTTTCGACCTGCTATCCAACAACGCTGATCGAAAGGGTGGTCATTGTCTCCTTGGCGGGGACGGCACCATCTGGAGTATCGATCATGGGCTGACGTTCCACCCGGATTATAAGGTCCGGACCGTCATGCTGGAGTTCTGGGGCGAACCCATTCCTTTGGACATCGTCGCGGATCTGAAATCGTTTAAGGATCGACTGAGCGCCGAAGAGGGGCTGACGAGCGCCCTGGCCGAGTTGCTCACCGGACATGAGGTGGACCGGCTGGTTAAGCGCCTTGACGTGATTCTGGAGTCTCCGATGGTCCCGCAACTCGACCCGCGCCGGAACGTCCCCTGGCCCCTGGAGTAGGTTCCTATTGGACAGATCCAGACCTCTTTCGACGCAGAGTGCGGCTGACCCTTCGGCGCAGGCTCGACGCCAACATCAGGTTGTCGGTCATATGGAGTACGATGCCGGGGCTGCCCGCCAACAGGGGCGGTGACCAACGTCTGAGTTCACCGATGGTGGTCTTGCCGGATGTCCAGTTCACCAGTGGTCTTGCTGGCGTCCAGCTCAGGGAGGGGCGCTGCAGTGGTGTGCCCCCGGCGCTGCGACTGCCTAGCATGACGGCGCCGCCCGCCTCGATGACCAGCGCAACCCCTGCGGCTACATCCCACAGCCGCGGGCTGCCAAACATTGCGTATTGAAGCGTTCCACGCGCCGCCATCGCCATTTCGAAAGCGATGCTGCCGCTCACCCTGAGTTCGCCGGGCCCTTTTTGCATCGTGGACTTGAACCGAAATGAGGCTCCGAAGGAGCCGGGAAGTCCCATGAGGCGACTTCCTATAGGGGTGTCCGCCGGCGGTATCTCCAACTTTTGGCCGTCTTGAAACGTCCCGCTGCCACTACGTGCGTGTAGTACGCTTCCTTCCGGCTTTGCGGGCCAGGGGAGGTAGATGGCGCCGGCGACGGGCATGCCTCGGTGTATGACCCCTACGGAGCACGCGAATACGGGTAGGCCGTTTACGAAGTTTTTTGTACCATCCAGGGGATCGAGTATCCAAACTGTGTCCGGCGCGACGGCGTTCGCACTTTCCTTGTCCTCATCGTCTTCCTCGCCGACAATGCCGTGGAGGGGGAAGCGGTTGGAAATGGCGTCAACGAGGTACTGCTGGCACTCACGGTCCGCGATGGTGACCGGGTCGGTGCGTGCCTTATCCTTGTACTCGGCTTCGATCTTTGCGCCGAAGTACTTTGCCAGGATGACGCCGCCGCCACGGGCGATCTCCGCCGCGAGGCCTTCGACCTCCTCGAGGAGACTCGTCTCTAGTGTTGCACCAGCGTCTACCACCTGTGTTCGCTCCTCGCGTTCGCAATATGTCGTGCCGCTGCACCACACACTCTCGGACCAAGCATCAGCCTGTGGATAGGCAGACGCCTGGACTTGTCATGTGCAGCGTGCGGATGGCCGCAGCACCCCGGAGTATATCCCACGCGCATAGCCAGCAGGACCTCATCGCCTATGTGTGTCTGTGGATCATAGGAGTTGCTGTGCGAAGTGCGGGGAGATGGGTGTCAGATTCATTGAATCCATAATTATGACACCATTAGCATGACTGAGCGGTACCTTTACTACCGAACAGGTGGAACACCTAACACAAATGGCAAGAATAGGCGACGCATACTTCAGGAATTAAAAAGAAATGACGGATTCCAACGGAGAGTTCGACACAGCACAGGAGTCGCAGTTTATGGTGGATGAGACACCCGCCCAATATGAAGCTGTCGATCGGCAACCGGATCAACTAGCCTCGCGAGATGGTAGAGTGCGAGGGGACGCCTGAGGCCGCCGAGGGTTGCGGCACGTTTCCATACGCTCGAATCGTTGCGCTACCGGGACTTCAGATTCTTGTGGCTCTCAACTCTGAGTGTCTCCGGCGGATTTTGGACTCAGATGTTGGTGGTTGGCTGGCTCGCATACGAGCGCACCGGTTCTCCCCTGCTGACCAGCCTGATCCTTGGCCTGGATGCGCTGCCGTTCCTGATCGCGGGCCCCGTCGGCGGGGTCCTAGCCGATATGTGGGACCGTCGCAGGCTCCTCATGGCTGGGACGGTGTACCAAACCCTGGTGACGATCGGATTTGCCACGGTGTTGATCCTGGGTCGCGGGCAGACG
>JASLXL010000150.1 GCA_030740335.1 SAR202 cluster bacterium
GTGAGGTCACTCTGCTCCTCTCGCACATTGATGAACGCCCGGCGAGAGTTCCTAAAAACCAGCAGCTGACTGTCCAGGTGGACATCGACGCTGGCGGGCTGAATACAGCCCTCCCCAAGGGGGTCCACGATGATTCGCCCCTTCGCAATCTCTTCCTTGATCGTGTGGTCGCTAAGGACCATATCGCGCCTGCCCCCTTCGCCAGAGATTTGTCGTGGAGATTGTAGCAGCCGCGAGGGGAACGGGGCTAGTGGTTGGGGGATGGGGTTAGGATTGGGGCCTGGGGTTTGGGTTTAGACAAGTGGGGCTGGGCTCTAGGTGCTGTCCCGCGCGAGACTCTCGCGTCTGGAACCAGCCCCTAGGCCCCAGCTCCCAGTCCCGATTAACCTACTGCACGATTCCGAATACGGCCTGTACGCCGAGCTTGAGCTCTAGCTCGCCACCACTTATGGATGTCGATACCGACTCAGCCCTGGCAATCATTAACCGGTCGTCGGCGCCGAAATTCTGCACCGCTGCAGAGCCATCGTCCGTCTCGCTGATGAAGACCAGGCCACCGACAATCACACCGGTCAAATCGGCGAACTGCTCCGCCTTGGCGATCGCGTCGTTGACTGCGTCCTCGCGTAGTTGTTCCATGTACCCACCTGTGTCTTCGATGGTAAAGTTGATCCCGTTGATCCTTGTACTATCACCACCGGCCGCAGTAACGTCGTCGATGATCTCGCCGACGACATCGATCTCCCGCACCTTGATGCTGGCAGTGTTGCTCACCGTGTACCCGACCAGTGTTTGCTTGCGTGTCCTACTGCCATCAACCAGAACCTCTGGATACTCATACCTGGGCCAAATATTGAACGAAACCGTCTGAATGTCCGTGTCATTTAGACCCCGGGACTTTACCGCATCCACGATAGCGGCCATCGCTTCTGCGGCGTCGCCCCGGGCAATCGCTACCGTATCGGCCATGGTCTCAACTCCGATGTTCAGCAGCACCAAATCGGGTTCCAAGGTGATCGTGCCCTGGCCCGTGACCCAGATCCCGGCATCGGACGATCCGGCCTTCGCTAACGCAGCCACCGGCACAGAACCGGAGAATCCAGACGAGGAGGCGAGCACAGGACTAGGCTCAACCGCCGCCTTGTCGGTCGTTGACGGCACTGTCGCGGGAGCTGGAGCGACAGCCTGGGATGAAACCGGGGCTCCCGTGCTCGCCGGCTGCTCGTCGCTCCCGGACGCGTCCGCGACACTGCCCGACGGCGGCGTTGTCGCCGCGTCGTCATTGCCACATGCGACCCCGAGCACCAACAGTGCCAAGATACCTATCGCTACCATAATTCCTTTTGTCTTCAACATTTCGCCTCCTCCTATCTGTTGTGTTCGTTGTTTTCAGAGCGGCAGTGTCGAGAATTTGCCACCCTCACTAATAGAGACGACCGACACCCACACAAAGTTCCAGTGCTGGGGTACTGCGCACGCTTCGTCGGGCTGGGCAGGGCATACTCATGAGTAGAGCCCACACTGGAGATGTGGCCTGGGACGAGTCGTACCGAGGTACATGGTTGAGTGCGAGCTGAGGGGCGCGATGTATCTGAGGATTTGGCACGCAAGATTCCTGCCGACAGCGCCGGGTGAAGATCAGAGGGTGCGGCGGCGACGCAATAGAATACCAAGGGTAGCCGCAACAATCACTGCAAGCATTGCGCCCGCAGCGATCTGAAGCTGTCGAAGAGGCATTGCAATGGATGTGCTGTCCTCATCACTGACTTCGGCGATGACAGCGATCCCAGCATCCGACGCGAATTCAAGCTGCTGGGGCGCAGCTGCGTCGTCGGGGGCCGACACATCGTCGCCATCGGAAGACGCTACCTCCGGAGCCGGTGGATCCACCGACGCATCGGATGTTTTGAGTGATTCGATGCTGGACTCGCTAAGCACCTTTTTCACGTCAATGGAGAGGTCGACCGCTGAAGTCTCCGAGCCGGCATAGGGCATCAAATCCGCGCCCTCCATTGGTTCGTCTTGTCGCTCCGACTCCGTGTCGGTCTGCATCTCGACAGCCGATTCCTCGACGGGCTCCGCACGCATCGCGACTGCAGGGGCCGGCGCTGCCATCGCCGTTACACCTGCCAATGTGGGAGCTTCGGCGTCGGACGCCGACTCATCGCTGCCCTCATCCTCCGCGGATAACGAAGCGACTTGCGGAGCAGCGACGGACTCCGTCTCGGGTTCTGCGAGTGCAAAAGCAGCCATCGGAGAGGCTGCTGACGTATCGGCGGCAACGGCCATTTCTGTCTGTACAGCCGTAGATTCGTCTGCGGTGGCCTCGTTACGGACGTCCAAACCGGTCTGCTCGAACAGGCCGGTCATGTCGCCCGCGATCAGTGTGATGAACACAGCAGCAGCAGCGGCCGTCGCCACGGCGCCGCCCCACTGAACAGCCCAACTCCTGCGGACAGGCTCGAGCACCGCGTTCAAGTAGAAGGAGCGTGACGGCTGAAGATCCGGCATCGCCCTTAGAAAACCGACCGTGGCACGTATGTTGTCCAGATCACGCTGGCACTCTTCGCACCCGGACAGGTGTGATTCCACCCGTGCGGTCTCAGCAGGCGACACCTGACCGTCGACATAGGACGACAGTAGGGTCCGTAGCCTGTCATGCCTTCCTATACCCAGTAACTCGATCACTCGCATCATCTCCATGACACTATTGACGGAATTGGTCGGGCAAAAGTTCCGACCTCTCAAGAAGATGTCCTCGAACGGCGGCTCGCGCCCTACTAAGTCGCGACTTTACCGTACCCAGGGATACCCCCGTAGCCTCGGAGGCCTCGTCGTAGCTCAAACCCTGTACGTCGATCATCACGACAACGGCCCGTTGGTCCGGTGGCAGGGAGAGCACGGCGTTTTGTATCTCGTCTCGAAGCTCCCCCCGGAGCGCCATTTGCTCGGGTGAGGGGTCTTTGGATGCAGGCTGGAAAGAGGGGTTTTCGAGAGATTCGTCGATCGAATTCTCTGAGCGCCTCTTGGTTGATCGGATTGAGTCATAACTACGATTGGAGGCGATGCGCAGCAGCCACCCACAAAGACTGCCGCCTCGGAAGCGATCGATAGCACGGAACGCGGAGATGAAGGTTTCCTGCGCTACGTCTTCCGCAGCTGAGCGGTCCCCTAGGATTCTGGCGGCGAGGTTGAATACGTGCGACTGGTAGCGCTCGACAATCTGATTGAATGCAGAAAGGTCTCTGCCCTTGCTCCGTTCAACCAGCTCTGATTCGTCAGGCTGCATGGCCCCTCAGAAAGCCCGGCGGTCTCATCGTCTCGTTCGAAACCTACCTCGCCACCTGCCGCGTGCAGTTCTAGTCTACACGACGTATGGCTGGACCGCCCAGTCCAAATGACATCTTCACACGATGGCCACACACAGGACCCAAAGAGCGGGGTGCTATAATGTTGGTCAGGTAAGGCACCAGAAAGACAACATGCGGATCGTTATCCGAGAGTTGTTCGAAACCGTAATCCTGGCACTGCTCATTTTCCTTGGGCTGCAGTTCAGCATGGGCCACTACAGGGTCGAGGGCTCCAGCATGCTGCCAAACCTGGCAGAGGGCGAGCACGTCATCGTCAACAAACTCGTCTACAAGAGGTTCGACCCGCGGGACTTGGTGTCGCTGATACCTTTCG
>JASLXL010000151.1 GCA_030740335.1 SAR202 cluster bacterium
GGGAAGGGGGACAGGGGGATGGTCGAAAGGGTGTTTCAGCACCCTGCTGGATATCCACTTCTGCCTTCACCAAGGCAGATCCATCACCCCGCCTCTGCGTACGATCACCATGATACAATCGCGACAACGCCTATGAAATCGGCGTTCCATGGGGTATGACCGAAAAACTCAAGACCTCTAACAAAACTTATCGATAAGAGGGAGTCCAGAGGGGGCGAAACCCCCTCTGGTGGGGGTCTGGGGGTGAGGGTTTTGATAGGGGCTCTGAGGACCGGGCTGAAGCCTTGCGCTCTTAAGGCAAAGCAGGGGACGAAAACTCAGAAAGAACAGGTGACATGACCCGGTCAAAAACAGCCAGAAAAAAATTCCGTGCAGACCCGGCACAGTCCGTTGAGCGAGAGATAAAGGAATTCGTCCGTACCAGCCCGTCCAACCGGCTGTCCTTTGCGGACGGCTACACCATGTGGGACGAACCACTCGTCCGGTTCGCCGACGGCGACGACCCCATCTTCGACGAGTACAAGACCATCATCGCTCCCACCCACCTCACCCCCCGTGAGGCGCTGGCCCGGGCCTACGACAAGAGGCCCGAGGATGTGCCGGCCCACCTATCGGTCATTAGCTGGATTCTCCCCGCCATGGAGGGCTCCAGAGTGACCAACCACGCCGAGGAGCTTGTCCCCAGCAGACTCTGGTCCCACACCCGCTATTACGGCGAGGAGTTCAACGAAGGACTGCGCAGGCATGTCGTAGGACTCCTCACCGACCTGGGATACATGGCCGCTGCGCCGATGCTCCAGCCCTATTTCGAGGTGTCCACCAACGAGAAAGGACCGTACTCCAACTGGTCCGAGCGCCACATGGCCTACGCCGCCGGTCACGGCACCTTCAGCCTCTCGGACGGCCTCATCACCGAGGCGGGCATCGCCCACCGCTGCGGCAACGTCGTCACCGACCTGCCGCTGCCCCCGAGCCCAAGGACGGCCACCGGACCGTACTCCAACTGCCTTTTCTACCTGGGCGTCAACTGCCGGGCCTGCATCAAGCGGTGCCCGGCCGGGGCCATCACCGAGAGCGGACACGACAAGAACATGTGCAAGGAGTACCTGAACAGCATCGGCTACTCGTCCGAGTCCATAAAAGCCGGATACGACAACGAGGCCAGCGTGTACGGATGCGGCCTGTGCCAGACCAGGGTGCCCTGCGAGTTCCAGAACCCCATCCACAAGCTCAAGAGGAGAGAACGCTGGCCGGGGCTCCAACCGGTACCCGGCGGAGACTGATCGATATCCGCACCCTGTCTCGGTCCCCTGGATAGAGCCCAGCGTCACCGGAGGTCGGCGTTACTGTCCGGTCCGTTTCAGATGAACTCTGTCTTCGGGCATGATCGGTCCGGTCAGAAAAAACACGATGAGAGGAGTGAAATGGCAGTCTACGTGATCGCGGATATCGAAGTTAATGACCGGGACGCCTACGCCGAGTATCAGAAGAAGGTGCCTGCGATCATCGAGAAATACGGTGGTCGCTACCTCGTCCGGGGAGGCGACGTAACGGTGATCGAGGGCGAATGGCAGCCCTCGAGAATCGTCGTGTTGGAGTTTCCTTCTCAAGCCGAGTTGCAGCGGTTCGCCAAATCGCCGGAGTACGCTCCGGTAGCGGCCATCCGGCACCGAGCGACTAAATCCAACTCGTTCGTCGTTGAGGGGTACGCGGGGCACTAGCGAGGTAGGCCCGGGCCTTGGACCGAGGATGGGTATGGCTCGACCCGTCACCGGTTCCCCGAATTCTTGGCATGAATTTCGGGGACAACGTTACCGTGACAGGCCGGTCTCTCATGCCTTCTCCGCCTGGTCATGGGTCTTCACAAGCCTAACACTTCCCAGCCTACCCCGTTTTACTAGGATTTCTTTCGGCGTACTCAGGTCGCGTTCAATGCGCAAGGTCAGGCGCGGAAAGGCCGAGACGAGACGAAAGACACCCATCGCACCGTCGTCCAGACTTCTTTTGAGAGACCGAGATAGATGAATCGCCCAAATTGGAACCTCAGTATCAGCTCGGTGATAAATCTCGCAAGAGGCTGGGATTGGAGTCTGTATGGCCTGATCTTCCTCTACATGGCCTTGCCTCAATTCTACAGGTCATACAGCGTTTACCTGATCGGTAATGCCATTCCCGACACAAGTGCACTGGCCACGGTGGCTCAGTGGGGCTTCGTTGAACTGATGATCGAAGTCGTCCAAGAGACCTTCGTGTTGGCCATCTTCTTCTTTGTCGGTAGAACTGTGATTGCGGGCGGGCGACCGGGCCACTCCATGCGAACCGCAATATCCATCATCTTCTGGGTATCTCTTGTGTTTGCGGTGGTCCTATCAGCGTCGTCCGGTTTGTTCGTTCAGGTCGCCGGCACGCCGGAGTCGATCCAGCAGACGACAGTCTCGTTCCTCAGACTGAAAAGCGCGGCCATTCCCATCTCGCTGCTGACGGTGGCGCTTATCATCATGGTCGAAACGATAAACCGGAAGCGGCTGATTCTTAGCATGGCTCTGCTCAACGTCCTGTACCGGTTCGTATTCGACAGTCTTTTCTATGGGGACTATCCCTTCTCACTCGGTCTGGGAGTCATGGGCGTGGCATGGGCGGACATGGCTTCTAGGTTGTTGTTATTGGCGACCATTATCTTCATGTTGAGAGGGAGCCTCTTTGAGGGCGTCAACTCGTGGAGAGACTTCTTCGTCTTCCATGAATGGCGGATGTATCTGGGGATCAGCAGTGGTTCTGGACTGGACAGTCTGGTAAGGAACCTCGCCTACTTCTTCATGATCGTCCGGATGCTGAATCTCCTGGGAGAGGACTCAATCGGCGGGTACTATCTGGCTATGCATATTTTCTGGAGCTTTCTCCTGGTTCCAATTTTGGCCTTGTCGGAAAGCCTCAAAGTTCTAGTAGCCAATTACTCATTTGACATTCAGCGGGTCCGGCGGTTGTGGTACTCGGCACTCCTCATTGCCGGTGCGATAATCGGGGTCTGGGTGCTGCTCTTGCCATTGTGGAGGCGCTTCGCAACCTTCTTGAACCCTAACGAAGCCTTCGTGGACTTTTCACTTCGTACCGCGAGCATCCTCTTCGTTCCCTATGCTCTGCTGGCACTCAACCTGGTAACAGATAGCGTCTTCTATGGCATCGGGCGTACCAGATACATGGCTTACCAGTCCATCATCACCAATGGCACCGTTTACCTCGCCGCATTCCTGGCGTACGTGGTGGGGATATGGAACCCGACTTTTGATTCCATCCTCGTCCTATTCACACTTGGCATCATCGTTGACTCGGCCCTGACCATTTTCTTCGTGCTACGAGCGCTTACTCCAAAGACTCCCGGTGTGCGACCAGTTCTGGCCTAAGACTGTGGCCTGAAAGGTTTCTTGCGACGGGAAACCCGCGCCATCCCTCCTGATGTGCCGCAGCTCCACCCCGCGCTCAGCCAGCGCCGGCCCCAGGTGGAGCAACCGGTGGCACTTGCCTGGGTCCTCCTCGGCGCACATGACCGCCACCGTCTTGTCCTCCGCCAGCTCCACCAGCCGGTCGATTCCCTGGTTGAAAGCCGCCGTCGCCCTCATCTTCCGGTAGTCCGGCTTGCCCTTGGCGTCGTACATCGCGGGATCGGCAGGCTTTCCCCCCCAGCGTGTCGCCCAGAAAGACGTAACCGATACCCTCCCGCTCCAGCAGGGCGGGTAGGGTGCCCTTGCTGGCGAACGGCGCAAACCTGCTAACCGGATTGGTTCTCACGCCCACCAGCAGTTGAACGCCATTCTCCCGCAACAGAGGGTAGAAAACCTCCCACGTATGGTTGCTGTGCCCTATCGTGTAGATACTGTTTGCCATCGCCCTTGCTCGCAATCGCTACCCTACATCGCGGGTTTTCGTACATCCTCGGCAACGACGTGCAACGGAACCATAGCGAATTGCGTAAGGCCACCTTCTAAGTCACCTTCAGCTATACCTCACAACATCCCTTGGCTACCGTACCCGGGTTGGACCTGTATCCCACCCACCAATGGTCGGTGTTTTTCATCAACTGCACCAGCAGGTCTAGCTTTCTCTTGCTCAATTACATCGACCTCGCAGCCATCCAGCTTACGTGGGATTTTGGCTTTTTCTTCTGGAGGCGCATCGGGATCTATGAAGATAGCCATGCGTGTCGCACCGATTCCAACACCAGTAACAATCGGATTTTTAAACAGTTCCTTTTCCCACTTATATTTCAACTCGATCGCCTGTCGCTGTTCAGGACTTGATTTTTGCCAAACAGATAAACCGTGACCTGTTGTATACTTCGGTTCATCGATGCTCATCATGCACTCCTCTGGCTCAGGGGTATCGACTGATTGAACCGTGGCGTCGGCGACACTGGGAGGCGGTTCTGGTGTGGCTGTGAACGTGCTCGCGGGCGTCTCCGATCGACCGGAGCAGGCACCCAACAACAGGACCAAGATCAACCACCACGCCCTGTTCCCCATTAGATGTGCCCTCTTAAGCCCGCACGGAATGTAACGCCGATGTAAGAGTTTTGCACTTCCCTCCCCCTCATCCCCAGCCTTGCGAGAATAGCACGCATGTGCTATTCTATATCCTCTCCCATCTTGAGTCGAGGGTGAGCATGTCCATCGGCCTATCGACGCGGGTTAAGGCTTTGTATCCCCGGCCAAATGTCACAAAATGTCACAAAATGTCACGCAAAAACAACTCGACTCACCGGTTCCGAGATCACCAGCCAGGCCATCTACCCCCATCCTCTCCGCTGTAGGATGGCGGAGAGTCAGAGAGGGGGCACGCCGCTGCCCCTAGCTCGCCACACCCACCGTCTCCCGCTTCACCAGGTCCCAGTCGATCTCGTAACCCAGCCCCGGCTCCTCCGGCGCGTGGACGTAACCATCCTCGACCGGGATATCCTCCACCAGGCCGAACTTGTTGGCGCTGTGGGGCAGCAGCACCTCGAAGAACTCGCAGTTGTTGATAGCCATGGTGACGTGGAGGTTGGCCACGTTGTTAAGCGAGTTGCCCCCGTGATGGATCTCGCAGTTCATGCCGAACGCCTCGGCCAGGTGGGCGATCTTGACCAGCCCGGTGATGCCGCCCTTGATAGCCACGTCGCCTCGCAGCATGTCCGTGGCCTCCCGGGTCACCCACTCGGCCAGTCCGTACAGGCCGCCGGGCGTGTACTCCGTTGCCAGCAGCGGTATGTCCAGCTTCTGCCGTAGCTTCACACAACCGTAGATGTCGTCCTCGGCCAGGGGATCCTCGTACCAGTAGTAGCCCAGCTCCTCGATGGAGCGGCCCACCCGGAGCGCCTCCTCGTAGCGATAGGCCCACATCGAGTCCAACATCAGCGTATAGGAGTCGCCGACGGCCTCCCGGACTGCCCGGCTGATCTCGATGTCCTCGCCGGCCACCATGTGGGGATGGATCTTGTATGCGGGCCAGCCGTCGGAGCGGAAGCTGAGGGCCTCCTCGGCGTACTCCTCCGGGGTGGGCAGCAGCGCAGAGCTGGCGTAGGCTGGAGCCCGGTCCCTGCACGTGCCCAGCAGCCGGTGGACCGGCAGCCCGGCCACCTTGCCCGCCAGGTCCCAGAGCGCCACGTCCACGGCTCCAATGGCCCTGACGTGCACCAGCCGGTTCTGCGCCCACATCTCCGTCCACAGGGCGCCGATGTCCAGCGGGTTCCGGCCCATCACGATGGGTTTGAGGAAACGGATCATAGGCCCGACGAAATCGGCGGCTCCCTGCCGGTAGTTGCCCACGAACGAGTGGCCTTCCACGCCCTCGTCGGTGCGGACGGTCACCACGCCCAGCTGGCTCTCCCAGCTTGACGCCTCGGTATAGCCGGGGTGTCTGGCCTTCGGGATCTCCCAGCGGACCAGGGTCACCGAAAGGTCTGTGATCTTCATGCTTGAGCCCTCCTCTGGTGTACGAATGTCGGCAGATTCTCGGGCCGGCCCGCGGCCCAACGCCAGGTATGAGGCTATTCTACCATCGAGTCTTCAGACCGAGGATGGCTGACGGCCGGAGGTCGGGTAGAGTGGGGGAAACCAGGGCAATGGCGCGGCGAGTAGTACAGGAAAAACTAGTCGCCGTCGGCGGCGCCCGCTATCGGCAGGGGTTCCTCGATGGC
>JASLXL010000152.1 GCA_030740335.1 SAR202 cluster bacterium
TGTCCTGGCAACCATCTTATAGCGCTCGTCGGAGGGCGCGGCTTCGTCGATCAGGACGGACGGGTTTTTTACGGTGAAGCCACCGATGCCTTCTGCCGGAAATACGATATTGTTGGCTGTGGATCCTTCGTATTCGACGAGACCGAGGTTGGGCTTGTCCCAGTGGATGCAGTCCTTGCTTTCCGCGTAACAGAGCCAAGAGCCGCTCTCCCTCGGCTCGCTACGGCTGCCCTGGTCGGCGCGGTACCACATTCGGTACAGATCGCTGTCCCGGACGATACAGGGTGTGTCCAGGCTGCGAGTTTCCCAGGGCTTGTCGCGCTGGAAGATGACCTCCTCGGCGCGGGGTTTGTGCATCTTCAATTCAATGCCCGAACTGGACTCGAAGAACAGGTCGTCGAGGAAGAGCTGGCGGTCTGAGCCTACGTCGATGGTCATTGCCAGAGGATCTCCTTATCACGATTGGAGCGGGCTATAGTGTACCATCGGATCTCGCTAGGGCGACTGCCTGGAATGACCGACTAAGTAGAGTCTTCCGAGCGAGGTTGCTGAGGGGCAGCCCCGTTGCTACACTCAGGCGGATGTGGGCGTCATCGCTGCGTGTCGTAATTCAATGTCGAATGACAGAAAAAGGGGGCGGAATATGCCGAAATACATATTCACCGAGGATGAATGGCTGGACTGGTCCGACGAATACACCTCGGCGACGCTGGTTGGACTCGATGGTGAGCACTACGACCAGTTAAATCACGTGTCGTTGAAGAATCCACCGGCGGGGATAGAGACCTACGACCGGTTCATCGGAGTCAATACATTTGCACCGGGTGGCGTGTACGAAAGCCATCCACATGAGACATCGATGTTCTACTACGTGCTCAAGGGTACGGCAAAGATGCGCGTCGGCGATGAGGAACGGATAGTCGGAAAAGGGGCCTGGGTCTTCACCCCGGCCGGTCTCCCCCATTACACTGAGAATGTTGGAAACGACGATATGGCCTACATTCTGTTTGGGGGCAATCCCAAGGATCCTGACTCAAAGGCGCACACCGCAGTGGCCCCTCGACGGCCTGCCTGAGCATGGCCGTAAAACACCACACCGTCGCTGCACGTCTGGGTCAGCCTGCTGCAGGAAAGGGCACGGCGGAGTGAGCCGACATTGGAGCGGCTAGTTCGTGTTGACCAGATACGAATTTCCTGCGAGCCTGGCTAGTTCGTGGGTCCTCTCCAGGAATCGGTCCCCGACCGGGGTAATCCTGTAGAAACTGTCCTAGACGTTGGGATTAATGAGCTCCTCCAACATGCCGGTATCGACTAGCTTGTCTAGACGGGCGATCGTCTCACCATTGTCTTGTACACGAATGTTCAGATTATACATAGCAGTCTCACTTGAGTAGATGACATTGATGGTACTGCGCAGGTGCGAGTCTGAGGTGTGAGCCCGGTTTGAGTCCGTGGTGAAGGCGGGTTAAGTTTCCACAACACGTTGTTGAACTCAGATTCGGCAAGGGTGTTAGATAGGAGTGAGAGTATCAGGGGCAGTGGTTGCCCCACCCGGTGTCGTGCCGACCACTGCTCCATGGGAGAAGCTTCCAAATACCGTGCATCAGAGGCGGCGGGGTACGTATCCGTAGAAGCCTGCTGAGTCCCCTAGGGGGTCACGTAGGGGACCCAAGGAAACTACCATGTGTGGAAGATTTGGTTTGCTACAGGACCATGAGGTGATGAAGCGAGTCTTCGATGTCAGTGCTGACATCGAAGACGGCATTGACTGGGCTGGGATGATGCCGCACTATAACGTCGCACCGACCGATCAGGTGCCAGTCGTTCTTGAGAAGAATGGCGACCGTATGGCGGGTGCAGTACGCTGGGGCATCATGCCGCCTCACACTGCATCAATGAGGGGTCGGACCGCGTTGGGATCGAATGGCAAAGCTATTAACACTCCGATCAATGCGCGTGCAGAGACCGTACAATCCAATGGGATGTTCAAGCGGTCGTTCGAAAAGAGGCGCTGCATTATCCCCGCCGGTGGGTACTATGAATGGAAGCGAGAACGGGATTCGAAGGTGCCGTACTGGATCGATTTGAAGGATGGTTCGTGGCTGGGACTCGCGGGACTGTACACGTGGTGGAAATCTCCGGAAGGGCAGTGGGTGCCGTCTTGCACAATCATCACCACGTCCCCCAATAGTTTCATGGAGCCCATCCACGATCGAATGCCCGTGATTCTTACTCCGGGTTCTTACGACCTCTGGCTGGCACCTGACGTAACGGACCAGTCCGAACTCAAGGAGGTCCTAGTTCCTTATCCGGCTGCTGATATGCAGGCTCATAAGGTTTCGTCGTTGGTCAACTCATCAGCCAATGACGGACCGGAACTTCTGGATGTCGTCCACTAGAGTGATGGCTCGTCCTGCCTAGTCCGCTTGTGTTATTGATGGGTAGAATACGACTATGAGGACTGCGGTGACTATGCAGGCAGCCCCGAAGAACATCTGCGCCATTTGAGGGCCTACACCTGCCGCAAGGAATCCAGCCACGGCTCCACCAAACATTGCTGTCGCCCGGTCAAGGCTCAGCAGTCCCAGTATTCGACCTCTCATGTCCTCGGGCGCTGAGTCCAGGATCGTTGCATTGACGACAGGGATCAGCAAGGACTGGCCGAGGCCAAGTACCACCACCGCCGCGAAGACTACGAAAACAGAATCCACGTAGCTTGTTGCTCCCACGACTACCAGCAGCAGGCCCACTAGGGCTAGAGTTCCTACCGCGATTAAGCCTCGCATCTTCCTGGGATTGAACGCGGCAAGAGCTAAAGAGCCCACTACACCCCCGGCGCCCATCGTTGCCATCAGGTATCCGAAACCGGAGTTGCCGATATCTAGGACCTGCAACGCAAGTAGGGGCGCGAATACGAATATGAACGCGGTGCCGAAGGTGAAGTAACCTCCTGCGATGATCACTATCCCTCGGATGCTTGGGGTACTCCAGGCGAATCGGAACCCTTCGGCCAGATCGCCTAGCATGCTGTTGACTCCCCTGTACCCCTTTCGGACGTGGTCGGGTACTTGGAGCTGCCATGTGAAGAATATAGCCGCTACGTAGATGGCCGCCACGGCGACGAATGCAGCCTCGATGCCGCCGAAGGCGATGAGGAGCCCGGCGCCGCCAGCGCCAAATATGCGCATGACCTGCATACTTCCCGAGCTAAGGGCCATTGCGTTGGTTACCAGGTGTTTTGGGACAATCGAGGGCACCATAGCTCTGCGCGCAGGCTGATCGAAAGCCTGGGTCGCCCCACGTAGGAAGGTGAACAGGTAGACGTGCCACAGTACGATCCAGTCCAGCACGAGTGCGACGGCGAAGATGATAGCCAACAAAAGCACGATCAGCTTGGTGGTGATCAGTACCGTGCGCCGGTTGAAAGAGTCCGCGACAACGCCGGCAACGAGTCCTAGGCCAAATGAAGGCACAGTCCTGACAGCGATCACCAGCCCGAGGTGTACTGCAGATCCGGTTAGAGCAAGGACTAGGAGGGGCATTGCGACCATGTCCACCCACAGAGCGCCGGCGTGGGCGATCTGTCCCAGCCAGAGGTAGGTGAAGTCGCGGTACGCCAGGGAAGCGAAGATCAAGCCGGACCGCTGGAAGCGTTCTTGTGGTTGTGCGGAACCGGGGGGCAATTGAACGGGCGGAGTATCAGGGTGTTCTTTCAGGCAGGCTCTTTCCGGCCAACACGGACCCACCACCTGGCTCGTCCGTACGGTCCTGTCTCCATGTGTCTGTTCCGTCCCAATCCTACACCTTAGGACGATACTTGTCCCACCCATGAGTTGCCAGATCACTGACGCCTTGGTGGGATGTGCCTTCACGGGATGTTAGGATAGGAATGGTCGTTTTCATAGAGGCTTAGCATATACATGGAACATGCTGGGATCAAAGTCACAGGATCGCTGCAAATAAAACAGCAGATATACGAAGACGATCGTGTTACTGATCTGAATGTGAATGAGGCGTTGGCATCACCTACTTGCCGTCGAGCGCGCACGAGGTCGACGGAATCATACCCTAATCCACCTGGTATGCGCTTGTGAAGCAAAAAATGGGAGCGGCTTGGATGGGTCGGGTCATTAGTTTTGGATTGCTCGTTGTGACATTGGTGGTCGTAGCTTGTGGCCAATCTTCTGTAGCGACTCCGTTGCCACTGCCTAGGACCGATTCCACTGTGGTTGCACGGGTGACGAGTACCCCTACATCTGTCCCAATAGTAATACCTGGTTCAACTTCAACTTCGACTTCAACGGCTGACTTCGAGGCGACTGTCGAATCTGAGCGGGCCGCCAATGTCAGTGCTCGACTTGCAACTGTGGTTGCTGACTTGGCCACTCCAACAGTAGCTCCCGAACCAACGGCATCAGCCACACCATTCCCAACACCCACCGCCTCAGCTTCACCATCCCCCATTCCGGATTCCACCCATACTCCAACGCCTCTCCCGACCGCTACCAATACCTGGACACCCACACCTTCTCCCACGGCTGCGCCTACGCCAACCACTATACCGACCGCGACATCTACGGCCCCTCCACCGCCGTCTCCGACCGCGACTGTTTCATCAACACCGACAATGACGCTTTCTCATTCTTCGACGCCCTTACCGACGGCTACTCTCACAATCACCCCAACGCCGTCGATCACCCCAACACCGTCGATCACGCCTACACCCACGGCCACACCTACACCCACGGCCACACCTAGGACTGTAGTCATAGCAGGGACCTTCAAATTGGAAAATACTGGCGAAACAAGCGTCGAGGTACTTGCTGAGTGCGGAACACTGGGGGAGTTTGGCCGTGGGAAGAAATATAGCAACGACGGCTCCTGGTTCGGAGTCAATGGGGCTGTCATGTGTGGCACAGACACCGACGCCGTCATTTACCGTCTTGTGGGTTTCCTAGGGATTGAACTCCAGGCGACGAGATTCCCTGAGCGAGGCATAGAAGGTTGTGTCATAAAGATAACCGGCCATCATGGCACCTTCATCTCCTCACTGCCAGGGTCTCCCCCCGCAATAGCTACTTATGTGGTAGTGGCAACAAAGTATTCCGCTGATGGCGGGACAGTATTGCTTACTGTCAAGGAGATCAGTGGCACGGCGCCCTCACAGCTTTTGGACTATAAGCTGGCAGGTGTATGCGCGGGATAGTGGCGGTGACTAGACGAAGCGAGCGGAGGCCATACTGACCACTGCGATGATCACCAGCACCGCATTGGCCCGGCCGTAAAG
>JASLXL010000153.1 GCA_030740335.1 SAR202 cluster bacterium
ACGACTGGGCGCTGAGCCTCGGTTTCGAGGTGGTCGCGGCGGGCAAGGGGACGCAGTACGTCCCGGAGTATCGCAAGGGCTCGCCCGACGACGCCCTGCTGCGGTACGGGTACAAAGCGGACGACGACCTGTCCGGCCTCAATGCCGAGATGTATAACTCCTTCCTCGACGGCACTAAATCCGCCGTCGAGATGTGCGCCGTGGCTAACATGACGGGACTAGTCCCAGATCTACCGGGGATGCACACACCCCCCGCGAGCATCGAAGATATCCCCAGGCTCCTGATACCGAAGGAAGACGGGGGCATCCTCTCCCAAAAAGGCGTGGTCGAGGTGATCAGTTGCCTTCGTGAGGATGGTTCGTATATAGAAAACTCGCTTAGGTGGGGTGTCTACGTCGTCATCACGAGTGATAGTCCATACCTGCAAGACTGCCTCCGAGACTACGGCGTCCCCATGGACCCGACCGGCAAATATGGGCTGATGTATCGTCCATACCACTTCGTGGGGATGGAGGCCCCGATCTCCATCGCCAAAGCATTTCTGTACAAAGAACCGACCGGGGCACCGCGTGGGATCGTGGCGGAGGTCGCCGCCGCGGCCAAAAAATCACTTCAGCCAGGAGAGATCCTGGGGGGCGAGGGGAGTCGCACGGTATATGGCAGCATCGTTGCCGCCGCGCAAGCCCAGCAGCAGCGCCTCTTGCCAATCGGGTTCTGCGCCTGGGCCACGGTGATACGCCCAATTGCGGAAGACCAGATGCTAAGTTACGAGGATGTGAAGTTGCCTGAAGGCGGTTTTGCATATCAGCTACGACTGATACAGGACGGTATCCCGTCAGACGCCCCGCGTATCGGGTGAACGCCCGAACAAACGAAATCAAATTTTCCTAAAGGTGCCAAGGAGCGCAATGGACATCATCACGATGGTCTCGCCTGAGATAGAAAAGTATGCCGTCGACCACACGACGCCGTTGCCCGACCACATGGAGGCGTTGAAGCAGTACACCATGGGCAATATGCCCTCGGCGAGCATGCTCTCTGGTCCCATCGAGGGGACACTGTTGCAGTTCCTCGTATGGGCGACCGGCGCTAGGCGAGTTCTGGAGATCGGGTGCTTCACAGGCTTCAGCGCGCAGATGATGGCTTCCGCCCTGCCCGAGGACGCCACCCTGATTACCTGTGAGATAGATTCGAACGTGGCTGCGATAGCTCAGTCGCACCTCGACCGCAGCCCCGACGGCCACAAGATCGACATTCGGGTCGGCCCGGCCCTGGAGACGCTAAAGTCGCTGGAAGGCACCTTCGACCTCGTGTTCATCGACGCCGACAAGACCTCGTACATCGACTACTACGAGCGCGCCATGGCGATGCTCTCCGAGCGGGGCATCATCGCTATCGACAACGTGCTGTGGAGCGGCCGGGTGCTAAGCCCCGAGGACGATTCCGATCATGCTATCGCCGCGCTCAACAATCGAGTTTCCCAGGACCCCAGGGTACGGCACGTACTGCTGCCAATCCGAGACGGTGTGATGCTAGTCCACAAGGCCTGAACAAGGATTAGCCCACGCGATGCAAACTCGGCACGTCTTGCCCGAACCCCAAGGCAAGCGTACACTTCCCCCATGAGCTCCGACACGAGGCGCTCCGCAGAGGACGGCCCGGAACCGTCGCCGAGCGCCTCCGATCACTGCGAGGCCCCCGCCGCCAAATCCTCCTCGCCTCAAGGCGATCGAAGGGCTAGCAGTCGTTCGGCCGGGACCGGCACTTTTGACTCCTTCCGAAATCCGGGATTTCGATTGCTGTGGCTCTCGGTACTGTGTTGGGTGGCCGCAGGAGCCATGCAGACGGTAGTGCGCGGCTACCTGGCGTACGACCTGACCGGCTCAGCCAAGGTGCTTGCGATCATCGTCGCGACCCAGGTGGTGCCGGTTCTGGGCCTGGCGCTCATCGGTGGCGCCGTGGCCGACCGAATGGACCGTCGCAGGCTCATGCAGACCTGCCTGCTAATCACGATGTCCACCACCCTGTTCGTTGCGGTTTCCATCAGCACTGATACCGTGACCTGGTACCACCTGTTGGTTGCGGCCGCCATCCACGGGTCGGTCTGGGCATTTCTGTCACCGGCCCGCCAGGGCCTGATCGCCGAGTTGGTCGGGCGAGAAGGGCTTGGGAATGCCATCGCTCTAACTGGTGCCGGACTCAGCATGGTCGCGTTAATTGGGCCAGCCCTGGGTGGCCTGCTCTACGCGATAATGAGTCCCGAGGGAGTTAGCTACCTGAGCTCAGGACTCGCACTGATGGGAGTCGTGCTGGTGGGCCTCATACCCAAGACCGTAGAGGGCCCACGGGAGCAGCGTTCGAATGTGGTGGAGGAGATCAAGTCAGGACTGTCATATGTCCGGGGCCACAGACAGATCCTTGTCCTGGTCAGCATCGTCTTAGTAACGATGATCTTGTTGCACCCATACGTCTTCCTAATGCCGGTGCTCGTCACGGAGGTGTTCCTCCGCGAATCGACCGCATACGGCATCCTTCTCAGCATGCTGGGACTGGGGTCCTTTCTGGGTTCCCTGGCGGCGGCGTGGCTCGGCAAGTGGCGGCGAGGAATGCTGCTGATGGCAGGTAACATCGCGGCGGGTGCGGCGCTGATAGTGGTCGCTTTCGTGCCCCTATACTACGTGGCTCTCGTCATAACAGCAATAGTTGGGCTCAGCGAGGCAGGACGAAGGGCACTCAGCCAGGCGCTCATCATGGAGCAGGTCGACGACGAGTACCAGGGTCGCGTGATCAGCCTCTACACGATGAGCTTCGGCCTCATGCCGCTGGGAATCTTACCCGCCGGCTTCGCCGTGGACAGGTTCGGAATCGAGCGCACCATAGGCGTTCTGGGTGCAGCGATGCTGGCCGTCTCCGTGCTGGTCCTCCTAACCCAGAAACGGCTTCGCCAGACGCAGTAATCGGCTTGCCCGACAAACTACGGGTACTTCACCAGCGCGGTGCGGTGCTTTTCTATGAAGTCCCAGTCGTACTCGACACCCAGGCCGGGGCCCTGCGGCACAGGAAAGTGGCCGTTCTCGTCTGCGGCGTCCAGGTCGTCGCGGTAGTCGTCGCGATAGACCGGAACGTAGTTCTGGTTCCGCACCTTCGGATGCGAACCCGACAACTCGTAGTAGTTGGTGTTGCGTATCGCAGCCACACACTGGCGCTGGGCCGGGCCAGGACTGTGGAATTCGATGTCCATGCCAAGACCCTCGGCGGCGTGGGCCACCTTCATGACCCCGGTGATGCCTTCGAACATCACGTCGCCCCGGACGAAGTCCGTCGCCTCGGCCACCATGAAGTCCACGTGGGGCTCCAGCCCTCGGATGTGCTCGGTCATCAGCAGGGGCGTCTTGACGATCTGGCGCAACTTTCGGTGAGCGAATTGGGAAGTACCTGCGTCGCCGAAGGGGTCTTCGTACCAAAAGAACCCCTCCTCATCGCATGCTTTCCCGACTTTGATTGCGTCGCCCAGGGTCTGCAGCGCATTGAACGGATCGAGCATCATGTCCATACTGCCGCCTACACGCTGGCCCACGGCGTGAACCGTGGCTATCTCGCGCTCGACCAGGCCGTTCTCCCACCCGTGAATCTTGAACCCCCCGTAGCCCAACTCCAGGCATTGCTCGGCGAAGTCGGCGTAGGCCTCTGGGGTATCCAGGCCGCCGGTCTTCTCCTCCTCACCGTGAAGCGTAGCGACGTATGTCGGCAAAGATTCCTTGTAGCCGCCTAGAAGCTGGTGGATGGGCGCATTGTGGTACTTGCCAGCCAGGTCCCAGAGCGCGATGTCCACGGGCGCCAGGCCGACACGGGTGGCACGCAGGATCTGATTGACCCTGACGTAGATCAGCTCCCTCTGCAACGCGTCATGGCCGATCAAGTAGCCGGAAAACTGCGGGAGAGCCGCGTAGTCGGTGGCGCTCCCGCCCACAAACTCTCCGACCGGACCGCGGTCCGTTGTAATACGCAGGGCATAGGCCGTGCGAGTCATCGTCGAGCCTGGCATGTAGCCTGTACCGAGGCCGTCGTCCCTCCGACCCATGTCCTCGACCTGATACGAAAACTGGTGCACTTCGATCCCGGTGATTTTCGGACCATTGGCCATGTCAGATCCTCCTTCGAACCTTCAACCGTCGCTTTGCAACTGGCACGCCCGTTCGCCTATTTGGTCGCAGACCCATTCCAGGATGGCGATTTCGCGTGGGAGGGCGAACCACAACAGCGGTGAACAAGGCCGCCATGACAGCAACTGTAGCAAACCAGTTTCTCGGCGCCATCAGCCTTGCTCGTCTACTAGGGCGGCAAGGTCCACCAGGCTCTCGATGCGAGGGCAGGCGGTATATCCGGGGTGGTTGCAGTCCCGATCTAGCAATATGGCCCCCATGCCAACGCCCAGTGCGCCTTCAATATCAGAGGACGGCTGATCGCCGACGTGAATCGCTTCGTCAGGTTCAGTCCCAGCTCTCGCGAGGGCGGCGAGGAAGATCGCGGCAGACGGTTTGGCGGCACCCGCCTCCCCTGATGTAACTGCCAGGTAAATCTGGTCTGACAGACCAAGATCATCAACTATGTCAGAGCCCTTGCCGTCCATGTTCGTGATGAGCCCGACCGTCAGGCCACGTTCCCGAAGTTGCTCCATCGCCGGCACGACATCGTCGAAGGGCGCGAGGGTATGAGGGATCGCCTGCACGACACGCCAGATTTCAAGCGCGCGGTCCAGAGAGACCTCGACGCCACTGCCCTGGATTACGAGCCTTTCGTACTCGCCGAAGAACTCATCCCGCGCACCGCCGGCGCGTCGACCCAGCGGGAGAATGGCGTTCTCTCGCGACATATAGGCGTCAGCGGCCTTGTATCCCTCCAGGATACCCTCGTGTGTAAGAACGATGCCGTGTGGCGCACACGCCTCCGACTGCACCTTGAAACGAGATGGCTCGAACCCCGCAATGGTGCCGTACATATCGAAAAATACGGTCTTGATCATGTATGCCATGATAGCATTGGGCCCACTCTAGATCACGATCTGGCACTGCGGCAAGTAATCAGGGAGGCTGCGATGCAGGCTGGCAAGCTCCCTCTCGACATGCTCTCCAACCTGTTGGGCAGCCTCGAGATCACCGATCCACGCGTTGCTCTGGGACCGAAGCCCGGCGAGGATGCGGCCCTCATCGATTTCGGTGACCGCTACCTGGTGGCCAAGACCGACCCTATCACCTTCGCTACAGATCTGATCGGGTGGTACGTCGTCCAGGTCAACGCCAACGATCTGGCGGTCATGGGGGCGACGCCAAAGTGGTTGATGGCAACCATGCTCTTCCCCGAGGGGACCGCCCGGAAGGCCATCGAGGACGCCTTCACACAGTTAACGGAGGCCTGCGACTCCCAGGGTATCGCCTTGATTGGCGGCCACACCGAGATCACCTACGACCTGCCTCGTCCAATCGCTATAGGGGCTATGCTTGGCGAGGTGGCGAAGGATCGCGTGGTGCTCAGCTCCGGTGCGAAGCCCGGCGACGCCCTGATCCTGACGAAGGGCATCGCCGTCGAAGGCACGTCATTGCTTGCTCGCGAAGCAGCCGATGCCCTGCGGGACGCGGGTGTCGAAAGCGACATGATCGACCGTGCGAGGGAGATGCTCTTCTCGCCCGGGATCAGCGTCGTCCAGGAGGCAGCGATCGCCTGTGACACAGTCGATGTCCACGCGATGCACGATCCGACGGAGGGTGGTCTGTCTACGGCGATCGCCGAAATGGCTGCCGCCTCTGGAACCGGTGCGGTCGTGGACGCCAATTCGGTGCCCGTACTACGCGAGTGCGAGGCTTTTTGCTCCGCGCTGGGGCTTGCACCGCTCGGCCTCATCGCCTCCGGTGCCCTACTGGCAGCGACGGCCCCCGAGGATGCGCCGGTCTTGGTCGAAGCTTTGGCGCAAGAAGGGATCGACGCCTACCAGATCGGTCTGGTCACGCAAGAGAACGATGGCCTGCGGCTGCGTTCACAGGAGGGTATCGACCCCTTGCCCGCCTTCAAACGCGACGAACTGGCCAGGTTCCTTTCGTCTCAGACCGGCTAGTCTACCCGCTGAACAGGGGCAGCGGTCGCGCCACCACTAGCCAAACTGCACTGATCGCTTCGTTAGTGAGCCCATTACAAAACCCTCGATGGGGAATGCAGTGTCGCCAGGCTGGTCGATCGCCGCGCCCAGAGCGACGACGGCGGGGGCGAAGTGCTCGTGGGTTGGTAGGGCGTACTGGACTCCCGGCGCGCGCTCTCGATAGTCGACGAGCAGGTCGGCGTCCTGGCGAACCATAACCTCGGCGGACCAAGTGTCGAACTCCGAGGCCCAGGACGGTGTCGGCGCGTTCGGACGGGAATCGGCGGCCCTCAGGTTATGGGTGATAAATCCGCTACCCACGATCAGGACGCCCTCCTCCCGCAACGGCGCCGGTGCGCGGCCGAGCTCAAACAGGGCAGGTGCATCCATCGTCGGTAGCGACACCTGAAGTACCGGCACGTCGGCATCAGGGTACATCGCCGCCATAGGCACATAGGCGCCGTGGTCGAGCCCGCGGTCCTGATCTGTAGCCAACGGCTGGGACGAGCCTATGGGCTCCTTGACCCGCTACGCTAATTCAGGAGCGCCGGGCCGGCATACTCGACATGGTAAAAGGGCTCTGGAAAGCCATAGAAATCGTAGATCAGTGGGACGGTCCTGGTCGCCCCTATGGTCAGCGGTCTTGCCTCCCAGTGAGCGGACAGCATCAGCACCGACTTCGGCCGCGGGAGATCGTTCGCCCATTCATGCAGCTCCGAAAACAGGTTTGTGAGACCGAGGAGGGATGTCTGCACGACCGACCCTGCCCCGCCGGTCCCTGGACTTGCAACCTCGTGAGCCGCCGAAAACAGGGTGTCCGCGCCCACCATCTCACCGTCATCGTCCATAAAGTACGGGGCGCCGTGCGCCAAGAATATTACCGGCATCCGTTTGGGGGCCATTTGCTTCTCCTCGCGGGCGCGCTGTTTACCGATCTTACGATCCATTGACGTACCGGCGAAGCTAGTGTTCATAGCCAGCCGTTGACGGCGTGCGGGTGGCTGTCATAACCTCGGAGAGCACTCCATTCACGAGGTGTTACCCGATGGCCAAGACTGCACACTTCTCCCGCGCTCTCTTTGAGTTCCTGGCAGAGCTGGGTATCAACAACGATCGCGAGTGGTTCAAGGCAAATCGCGATCGGTACATCGCGGATGTGCGCGACCCGATGCTGGCGTTCGTGTCGGACTTTGCGGAGCGACTCCACACCATCAGCCTCCACTACGTCGCCGACCCGCGGCCTGTCGGCGGTTCGATGTTCCGCATCAACCGTGACATCCGGTTCTCCAAGGACAAGAGTCCATACAAGACCAACGTCGGCGTCCACTTCCGCCACGAGGTCGGTAAAGAGGTTCATGGCCCTGGCTTCTATATGCACCTGGAACCGGGTGGCTCCTTCGCGGGTGTCGGTATCTGGCAGCCTGACTCGGAGACCCTGGGGAAGATCCGCGGGGCGATGGACGCGAACCCGGTAAAGTGGGAGCGCCTACTGGCCGACAAGGGCTTCAGCAAGCAGTTCGAGGTCGAGGGTGACTCTCTGAAAAGGGCCCCCAAGGGCTACGACCCGGACCACCCCCTCATCGAGCACCTGAAACGCAAGAGCCACATCGCCTCAACCTCTTATACCGAGGAACAGGCCTGCGCCCCAGACTTTATTGACGTGTTCACCGAGGGCTGCCGCACCGCAAGCCCCTTCACCGAGTTCCTGACCAAAGCCGTCGGACTACCCTGGTAAAGCCAAATGACACTACTCACATTTCCAAAAGATTTCGTGTGGGGCACCGCCACCGCGTCGTACCAGATCGAGGGATACCCGCTGGCGGACGGCGCGGGCCCGTCTATCTGGCACCGCTTTTCTCACACACCCGGAAACGTCCGCGGTGGACACAACGGGGACCTGGCTTGCGAACACTACCGTCGCTACCCGGACGACATCGACCTGATGAAGAGCCTGGGCATCCAGGGCTACCGCATGTCCACCGCATGGCCGCGGGTGCTGCCCGAGGGCAGAGGGCGCAGTAACGAAGCGGGCCTCGACTTCTACGATCGTCTCATCGACGCCCTCCTTGAAGCCGATATTACGCCGTATGTGACCCTGTACCACTGGGACCTGCCCAGCGACCTGCAAGATATGGGCGGCTGGGCCAATCCAGCGATAGCGGACTGGTTCACCGAGTACGCGTCCGTCATGTTTGAGCGCCTGGGGGACAGGGTCAAGAACTGGATGACACTCAACGAGCCCAGCGTAACCATGGACCGGGGGCACGTCTTTGGACAGCACGCACCCGGTATGCGGGACATCTGGGCGGCCCTCAGGGTCGCCCACAACCAGCTCGTCGCCCACGGACGGGCCGTGCGAGCCTTCAGGGCGTCAGGCGTAGACGGCGAGATCGGCATCGCGCTGAACCTGCATCCTCAGCACGCCTCCACCGAATCGGAAGAGGACATCGCCTGTGCCGCGCGGACAGATGCCTACTACAACCGCCTGTTCATGGACCCGATATTCAAGGGCGAGTATCCAGCCGAAGCTCTGGACTGGTTCGGCGAAGCCTGGCCGAATATTCGCCCCGGCGACCTGGACGAGATAAGCACTCCCATCGATTTCCTGGGCGTGAACTACTACTTCCCACAGGTTGTCGCTCACAAGCCTGGACAGGGCACGCTCCACTCCGAAGTCATGCGTCAGCCGGTACCCCACACAGACCTCGGCTGGCAGATCAGCCCTGAAGGACTCTACGATGCGCTGCGGTCCGTGCAGACCGAGTACGGCAATCCGAAGATGTTCATCACTGAAAACGGCGCGGCCTTCGACGACCACCCGGACTCAGACGGTGCGGTCGCGGACGATGCCCGACTCGACTATATACGCGTCCATCTCGCCGCGGCCCACCGCGCCATCGCCGACGGAGCCAATCTCCAGGGCTATTTCCTGTGGACGCTCATGGACAATTTCGAGTGGGCCTACGGGTACGATGTTCGCTTTGGCGTAACCAACGTGGACTACAAAACCCAGAACCGCACGGTCAAGCGGTCCGGTCAATGGTACGCAGACGCAATCGGCCGCAACGGCGTGACCGACGGGTAACGAGACTTATATGCCTCACCTGACCGTGCCCTCGGGGGCCAACCTATACTACAAGCGCGTTGGGTCAGGTCCGCCGTTGCTGTTAATTATGGGCACTGGCCTCGACCACACCGCCTGGCAGCGCCAGATCAGAGCCTACTCACCTCACTTCGAATGCATCCTTTTCGACAACCGAGGGGCTGGCAAGTCAACGGCCCCACCTGGCGAGCTGTCGGTCAAGGCCATGGCCGAGGATGCGGCGGGTCTGCTGGACGGCCTGGGGATTGGCGGTGTACACGTCTCGGGCCTGTCCCTCGGCTCGTGCATAGCACAAGAGCTGACACTGGCCCGACGGGATCTGGTCGACACACTACAGCTACACGGCACCTGGGGCCGAGGGGACGGCTATGCCGCACGAAAGTTCAGGGCGCAGATCAAGCTCATCGAAACGATGGATCTCAGGGATTTCTACAACATCAACGTGTTGTGGTTCCTGACCCCGGAGTACATGTTCTTCTCACCCGAAAAGGTCGAGCGCCGAATCGAGTCCATCCTGAGGGCTGCACCGTCGCGTGAGGTCCTGGCGCAGCAGTACCGTGCCAACCTTGGGCACGACTCGCTGGACCGCCTTGGAGCGATCACTGCACCAACCCTGGTAACTGTCGGCAGCTTCGACACCGCCATACCACCGATGTACGGCCGCGCGGTAGCCGAGGCGATACCCGGTGCGCGGCTGGTGGAGTTCGCCGGCGGAGGCCATCTGCACAAC
>JASLXL010000154.1 GCA_030740335.1 SAR202 cluster bacterium
GAACTCGAGGTTTTCGGTGAGCATCCGAAATCCGCCCGCCGAGCACCCCAGGCTCCCGGTGACGGCCACCTGGTCACCGGGCACGGCGGCGGCTCGGGTCAGCAGCGGACCATCGGGGGTGGTCGCAGTCCCCGTCAATGCCACGGTCACAAAGAACACGGGCGACCGCACGATATCGCCGCCGGCAATGACTGCCCCGCAGGTCCGACCCACATCGACCATGCCGCGGTACATGTCAACCAGGCCGTCCACCGGCAGGTCTCCGCGGAGTCCCAGGGTTATAACCGAGTAGAGAGGCGTGCAGCCCATGGCGGCGACATCGCTGAGGTTGGAGGCCAGTGCCTTCCATCCCAGGTCACGCCAGCTTGTCTGTCCCAGGTTGAAGTGTACCCCCTCAACCATGGTGTCCGTGGTCAGCACCCGGACCCCGGCCGGGGCGTCCCATGCCGCCGCATCGTCACCGATGCCCAGACGCAACCGGAAGTCTTTCGCGTCGAGCCGCGCGATGCATGCAGCGTTATCTTCAGCGATGGCACCGGCCAGCTTTTCGATGAGATGGAACTCGCTCGTGTCTCTAACCTGCATGGCCCGCATTATAGCGGGCCTTTGCGTATGCCCTCAAGGTGAGGCTCCACCAGAGGGTAGCCCGGTTTCCATTCATTCGGACATCGGGTATCATACCCCTGCCATCATGGAGGAGAGAGTGTCAAAACCCGCTCCCAACAGCCGCTCACTCCTCATAGCACTTGAGGAGCCCCAGGAGGAAAAGCTTGAGATTTACCGACATTCAATACAAAAAAAGTGACGGCGTCGCCCGCCTCACGATCAACCGGCCGGAGGTCTACAACGCGCTTCGTGGGAAGACCACCGATGAGATGGTGGGGGCCCTGGAGGACGCCTGGGAAGACGGGGACATCCGGGTCGTCGTGATCGCCGGCTCGGGGCCGAATGCCTTCTGTTCGGGACGCGACCAGGGCGAGGATCGGACCAGTCCCGAGTACAGCGGCTCCAGCGAGTCGGGGTTCATCGACATGGTCCGCGAGATGCCCAAGCCCGTTATCGCCATGGTGGACGGCTTTGCTATTGGGTCGGGCAACATCCTGGCATATATGTGCGACTTCACGGTGGCGTCCATTCGTTCGCGGTTTGGACAGACAGGACCGCGGGTCGGCAGCCCGGCATCGGGTTTCGGCGTGGGCTACCTGGCGGAGGTGGTCGGCCAGAAACGGGCCAGGGAGATCTGGATGCTGACCCAGCAGTACACCGCACAGCAGGCCTACGACATGGGGCTGGTCAACTCCGTCGTCGTCCACGAGGGACTCGAGGCCGAGGTTGAGCGCTACTGTGCACTCCTCAAGAACAACAGCCCGGTGATATTGCAGCTCGAGAAAATCACGTTCAACGAGGCTGTGGATCATATGCAGGGACGTGAGAGCCCCACCGACCGTTACGCTCCCGACTATGTCGAGTCCGAGGAGGCCGAGGAGCGGCGGCTGTCGTTTATCGAGCGAAGGCCCATCGACCCGTCAAAGAACCTACCGGTGCTTCGCATCGACCGGGAGACCGCCGGTAGCGACTAGGTCAGGAGCGGGTAGGGGATTTTTTTAATCTTGTGAGGGATTTCAATGGCTGACAACGCAGATGCTCAGATCAGATTAGACCTGCCGTTCCCCAACGCGGGGGTTGTTTTCACCATCGCGGCAGAGACATCGAAAGGCACGGGCGGGACACCGATGTTCAGTCTCACCGCCAGGGACGCCACCAACGGTCGGGCCGTACCATTCACACTGGAGGCCTGTCCTCCCATGGCCGACTGGGTGCGCGGATATACCCGCTGGCTTCGCAGGGCCAGGGTCACCGCCTCCCACGACACCGAAGCGGTCACAGGGACTTTCGACGATGGCCTAACACCGGAGGAGGTGCTCCAGGGCGTCCAGGTCGCGTGCGACATGCTACGGCAACGATTCGGTCTTTACGAGGAGAGCATCCTGGCCTGAGGGGCTCGGCGGTCTGAAAGGGATTCGCCGACAGAACTGGCACCCCTCAACAGGCTCTCCGAGAGGTCGGGGCAGGCAGGGTGACCCTTCGACAAACTCAGCAATAACTGCACTACTATTGGGCCCTATAGCCGGTATTAGGCGGCTCAAGGTGGCTTAACCTTACTCCCGAAGGGATTCAGTTGCCAAGAGGGCCGTCAGCTGATATCGTAGGCGTATAGACGTACAGGAATACAAACACTCAGGCGTCTGGAGGACGGGTATGTCCAAGCGCATGACGGTCATCTTTGAGGATGAGGGATTATATACGGCCTTGAAGATAGAAGCGGCACGAAAAGGCCGCTACGCCAAGGATATCGTTGCCGAGGCCGTTAGTGAATGGTTGGAGGCCAGGGAAGACGAGGAGCTACGGGCCGGCTTGGAGGAGACGCGCCATGAATGGGAGCGCCAAGGAGGCGTGGAAGCCAGCGAGTTCTTTCGTGACGTGAAGACTGGCTCGGCACGGTAGGGATGCCCATTCGGCAAGCTCAGGGCAGGCCTTACCGAGTTGAGCTGGCCCCGTCAGCCCAGCGAGACTTGCGGCGATTGCCACGAGAAGTTCAGGTCAGGCTGGCGACGCCCATCCAGGCACTGGCGGAGGACCCAAGGCCCACAGGAGTGCGCAAGCTTCGGGGAGAGGAGCGGACCTGGCGCATCAGGGTTGGCCCCTACCGAGTCGTCTACGACATCCATGACGACAGAGCGCTGGTCATCGTTCTGAAGATCGCTCGTCGGACCGAAACAACCTATAGACGATAACAGCTTTCCGCCACCTGACCTCGTTAAAACCCGCATGGCTTACGTCAACGGCAGGGGGATCGGTCGCGAGGACCGGTTCGAATCCTCGATGGTGGGCCATCGCATACAGGAACCAGATCTCACTGCACCTTTGAACGCAGGCTTCAGCAACTATGGTGACGCTGACTCCTGTGATGGAGGACTTGCAGTCCCTCCTATGCGATGGGCGGGGGTAAAACCAACGAGATAGATGTGGTCTATGTTGCAGTACTCGGCTCGCGGCAAAATGCCCAAGGTGCTTTCCAACGCATCCGCATCGGCACCGCTATAGCGTATCTCGACAAATACCAACACTGTCTCTGGTTTACCCTTCTGTTTTGCAACTCCAAGCTGTTTGTTGGCCTTGGAAACCAGGCTGCGGAACTCGCAAAGCTCATCACCGGCGAGCGTTTGGGTGGCTGCGAACCCCTCCGAGCAGTCAAACTTGACCTGTAAGTAGTCCACTTCCCTGACGTCAGGCTTCCGCTTTGAGGGATCATGCCTATGGAGATCTATGCAAGTGCCTGCTGCCAGCACCTCCGACAAGTGATCCCCAGCTTCGACCCTGGTGGTTATTGTTTGGCCATCAGGCACGTCCCTGGCGTTCTCGACGACAAACCCAGCAAGATACTCGATCAACTTCTTGCGCTGCGTGGAACGTCCCACTTTGAAGTCGGGCGGGAGTGGGAAAGTTCACCCACAAAGAGAAAACGCCCCGAAGTTTGTCTCGGACCTCGGCACAAATTGCCTGGCCCACCGTTGTAAGCTCCGAATAAGTCCTCTCTGCAAGCTGCCTGGTGACTCTCTTGACCTCTACCGCTGTCTCAACCCCGGAAGTCTGCTCTCTGCATACCCAATCCCAGATGTTTTTCCCACGTAACTCGGGGTAGGTATCTTCGGCAAACCCAATGAACCCTAAATGGGTGCCATACGACGCATTGTGGGCATCCATGACACGCTGGACAAATCCCTTGTTCCAGGATTCCCTACCTACCATCTTTTGACTTCCCCTAGCCCGTCTAGCCAGTT
>JASLXL010000155.1 GCA_030740335.1 SAR202 cluster bacterium
TCGTGACCACGATGGCGATCTGTGACCAGGGCGCACTGGCCCGCGATGCAGTGCGTTGGACGAGTGCGGCCCAGACGTAAGATGATCGGACGGGATTTGAGCGACTGGCGATGAGCGTGAGGCTATCGTACAGCTGAGGGGATACAGTTTTGCTGCGACATGCGGTGCCGGAGCCAGCGTGGGGATGGGGTGCCGTTATGGTGGACTAGATCCATTCTCTCAGTCCTATTTCGGGCCACATTGCGTGCACTGTCAGACATGTTTCGATATTTGAGGTTCTGCGGAATTGCTTGGGAGGGCTCTGGTGACAGCAATCCAGTCAATATGCAGACTATAGCTTCTAGGCGTAGTGATGTTGGATGGACGCATGAAGTACCGCGAGGTCGGTCAAACAGGTATTGAGATCTCCGAGATCGGATTTGGGACCTGGGAACTCGGAGGTAAAGAATGGGGCGATATCTCTGACGTAGACGCATTGGCGGTGCTTCGGTATGCCTATGACCATGGCATCAACTTCTATGACACTGCCAATGTTTACGGGCCAGGCCGCAGTGAAGAGTTGTTGGGTCAAGAATTTGAAGGCGTGGACGATGTCGTGATTGCTACGAAGGTTGCGTTTCCGCTGAGCACGGACGGCTATATCGTGGCGGGCGGCGACCCTCCGATCCACAACCTGTCGCGAGAGGCAATTCTCGAGGAATGCGATCAGAGTCTAAGGCGCTTACGTCGTGAATCAATCGATATCTATCAAATGCACCGTCCGCCGAAGCATGATGAATGGGATGAGGCGTTTGGTGCCATGGAAGAGCTGCAACAGGCAGGTAAGATCCGGTATTACGGCGTGGCGCTGGGCTCGATAGCTGACGGTTTGAAGGCGATTCGGGAAAATGACATCGTGGCACTGATGACCACGTTCAACTGTTTGGATCAGACGCCGCTGGAGGAGTTGTTGCCGGCCGCGGTAGCGAATGGTGTGAGTGTTCTAGCGCGTGTGCCGCTTGCGTCAGGTTTTCTTACAGGGACCCTTACGGTCGATACCAAGTTCGCCTGGAATGACAAGCGCGGCGTGATACCGCGCGAGGAGTACCTTGCGCAGCTCAAACGTGCTGAAAAGCTACGCTTTCTCGAACGCGAGCCAGAGGTCAACTCAATGGCCGAGGGTGCATTGAAGTTTGTGCTGGCTCACGACGCAGTGTCTTCAGTTGTGGTTGGCATGATGCGCCCGCACGAGGTGGACCAGAATTTGGCCGCCTCGGGGGCGTCGCTGTCAACGGTGGCCCTGGATCGCATCCACGAGTTGTACCAGACGGAATCTAGGTGAGAGTCGATCCGTCGCTGTGGTGGGATTGCCTTCGATGCCACCTTGGCAAAATGCTGACGCGATCACGAAAGGCCGTGTTCGGCTTTTTGGATATGGAGAAGCTGCTGCTCGCGGCTGAGCATGACGAAGTAGGCCGACCAGCCACCCATCCGGACGCGTAAGCCCCGGTGATTCTCGGGGTCCTCCATAGCCCGCTTGAGCGTCTCGACGTCGGTAACGGTGAGCGTCAACATGTTCCCGCCCATCTCTACGAAGGTGCGGATGAATGCAGCCAGACGGTCGGTGCCGGGCTCGCCTTGGAGACTTCCGGAAGCAAAGCGGAGGTCGAGCGGGGCACCGGCGGCGAGATCAGCAAGTGGCATCTTGAGATAGGAGTTCAGGGCAGCGGTGGGACCCTCGAGATCGCGGCCGACCACCGGCGAGAAATTGGCGGCAATGGGGTCCCCGGACTGCCGCCCGTCAGGGGTGGCACTGACTTCCTTGCCAATCATGGCGTACCAGGAAAATGTGCCGACAGAGGTCGGGAAGATGATGCTGGGATGGCCAGCAGCATGGTGGGCGGACCGCTCGCCGAACCACTCCATGAGCGTGCGGGCAATTGAGTCCACGTAGTCCCGGTCGTTGCCCCACTTGGGGAAGCGGGTGATAAAGCGCTGGCGCAGCAGATCGTAGCCGTCCCAGTCAGATTGCAGGACAGCGAGTAGCTCGTCGAGCGACATATCACGATCCTCGAACACCATCTTCTTGATGGCGGCGAGGGCGTCGGCAGCGTTGGCGACGGCTTCGCCCATCACGTGCCAGATTGTGTAGCGGGCGCCGCCTCGGATGGCGTCTTGCCCGTTCTCAATACAGTCGCGGGTGAGGCACGAGAGTAGCGGGCTGAAACAATACCGACCGTGACTGCTGTGCTCAAGGTCGCCACGCTCCACGCCCTGAGCGATGTAGTCAATGCCCTGCCGGAGCAGGTCGTCGAGCTGCGTCTTCCAAGCATTCAGCAGAGCGTCGAAAGTATCGAACTGCAGGGGATCGCCAGTGTCGGGTCCTTCTCGACGGCCGCTAACCCGGGCGACACCTTGATTCAGCGCTAGTTCGAGGCAGAGGAGGAAATTCATGCCACGAATCAATTCCTGATCGGAGCAGCCGGCGATCATCGTCTCCCAGCAGTTAGAGTTGGCATAGTCGCGAGCGTCGGCGGTTACCACCCCCAGTCGCTCGTAGGCGGAGACAATTACGTCGTCGTTATTGATGTAGGGCATCCCGCCGCCGCGCTTGAGGACTTCGGCGACCCGGCGGACTAGCAAGGGCGGGGAATCGCGGTGGAGCCGTACGGTAACCACCGGACTGGTGAACTCAAACTTGGCCAGGGAGTTGAGGGCAAGGTAGGTCAGCTCGTTGGTACCGTCGGTGCCGTCCGGTCGAATGCCG
>JASLXL010000156.1 GCA_030740335.1 SAR202 cluster bacterium
CCGTACGCTACCGGTCGAGAAAGTGGAGCGGGGACTGGTGCCCCTGGGGTCACCGGACGGCATCCAGTGGCACCCGTTGTCCGACAGCCCAGTCATCACCGGCGGCCCCTTCGACTCCCACAACCTGCCTTTCTGGGACGAGCTGCGCGGAGAGTATGTTGTTTACGCACGTGGGGTTGGCAACCCCGACAACTCAGCGGCGGCCAATGATGAGGAACGTGGACGAGAGTTCAAGGGCGGCGTACGCTGGATCCGGCGAGCCATCTCCAAGGACTTCGTCCGATGGACGCCCTTCGAAAACATCGATTGTGGCGAGACCCCCTTCGAGCATCTCTACACCAGCGCTGCCACCCCGTATGACCGGGCGCCGGGCACATACCTGATGTTTCCTTCACGCTACGTGCCTCACCGCCAGGCAGACAACGATATCGCCCGCACGGCAAAGGCAGGCGTCAACGATATCGCGTTCATGTCCAGTCGCGATGGCCTGAATTTCGACCGCAGCTTCATGGAAGCATTCATTAGACCAGGCCAGGAGATCGAAAACTGGCGGGAACGAGGCATCTACGTCGGCAGCGGCATAACCCAGACTTCCCCAGAAACGATGTCACTTTATTCCAGACAACACCGTTACCTACCCTCTGTCCACATCAGGCGATACTCCCTACGAACCGACGGTTTTGTCTCCGTAAACGCGGGGTATGCGGGCGGCGAATTCACGACCCGCCCATTTGTGTTCTCCGGATCCGAACTGGAGTTGAACTACTCCACGTCAGCCGTCGGCTCCGTACAGGTAGAGGTTCAGGACGATGAGGGCCGCCCCATGCCAGGGCTCTCTCTTGTCGATGCCCCCGAGAAGTTCGGGGACGAAATAGATGGCGTCTACCATTGGAGTAGCAAAGGTGACCTCGGCCAGCTTGCGGGCACCGCGGTTCGTCTGCATTTCGTCTTGAAAGACACTGACCTGTTCTCATTTAGGTTCCGAAACAAGTAGCCCGCAGATAGTTGCCTCCCATCGACTTCGAGGCTGTATGATGCGCCAAGAAAAACAAGGATATAGCATGAGCCCCCACGCCCCGCATGACATCGGAACCGGCCGCCAGCTGTTCGTCGACGACTATTGGGTCGCCAGTATCACAGGTGCTGAGCGCAAGCTGCACAGTCCTGTTCGACGCGAGATCGCTATAGCAGCCGACAATCCCTGGGAAGAGGGGGGAGTCTCCTACCTGGTCACATTTCCGGACGGGGAAGGCTATCGCGGGTGGTACCGGTGCGATACGGCCGTGGGACTCAGCGACCACGCCTCTATTGCAGCCCACGTGGTGAGCAAGGACGGTATCCACTGGGATAAGCCAGAAGTCGGTGCGAACGACTTTCGCGGCTCGACCAAGAACAACCTGGTATGGACAGGCCCGGGCATCAACCTAGCTCCGTTCCTAGACGCCAATCCATCAGCCTCGGAGGCGGAAAAATACAAGGCGATCATACGCGAGGGCAAAGTCCTGATTGCCCTCGCCTCTCCCGACGGCCTCCACTGGAACAAAATTCGAGAGGAACCGGTCCTGACAGATGGACCCTTCGACACCCTAAATCTCCCGTTCTGGGACACCTGGCGCGAAGAGTACGTCATCTACACTCGCGGCGTAGCAGGTTCAGGTAATTTCTTCGGCGGAGTACGCTGGATCCGCCGGGCAACGTCCAAGGATTTCCTCAACTGGAGTGCGCTTGAGGACATAGACCCTGGAGAGGCGCCGTACGAGGAGCTATACACAAACTCATGCGTCCAATACGAGCGGGCGCCAGGCACCTATCTCATGTTCCCCTCGCGCTTTGTAATTGAACGCATCCCGGACCCGGATTGGGCATTCGGGTCGGGCGTCAACGACATTGCGTTTATGTCCAGCCGGGATGGCCTCAATTTCGACCGCAGTTTCATGGGAGCATTCCTGCGCCCGGGGCTGGACCAGGAAAACTGGCACGAGCGAGGTATCTACATGGAGACGGGCATCCTCCAGACCTCCCCCGAGGAGATGAGCCTTTTCGTCAGCGAGCACCTGCGCTACCCCAGCGCCCGCATCAACCGCTACACCCTGCGGACAGATGGATTCGTGTCGGTAAACGCCAGATACGGCGGAGGTGAGTTCACCACCCGCCCCTTCGTGTTCTGCGGATCCGAACTGAAATTGAACTACTCCACGTCAGCCGTCGGCTCTGTGCAAGTAGAAATTCAAGACGACGCGGGTCATCCCATGCCTGGGCTCTCCCTAGCGGATGCACCCGAGAAATTCGGAGACGAGATCGACGGCGTCTACAATTGGAATAACAACGAAAGTCCGGGCAAGTTGGCGGGCACGACAGTGCGCCTGCGTTTCGTCCTCAAGGACGCCGACCTGTACGCTTTTCGCTTCCGAGACGTGTAGCCCCCTTTGCTGCGAATCCCATGTTCATAGATAGGAGCAACGACATGACCATGATCAGACTAAGTGACGACCAGATGAGAGGCTTCATACGTGACGGCTTCCTGGCCATCAAGACCGGTCTCTCAGCCGAGGCCAATCAGAACATCTGGGACAAGGCCGAAGCGCTGTTCGAGACCGACGGTAATCCGAGTAACAATCTCATGGCACGGATACCTGAGGTTCGCACCATATTCGACGACCCCGCCGTCGACGGCGCTCTAGCCGGAGTTCTTGGCGACAACTATTTCATGCACCCGCACCGCCACTGTCATTATCGCCCTCCCCACTCCGAGGGGCAGCAGATACACAAGGACTCCTTCACCAGACGTCGCCACCATACGCGGTGGATTTTGGCCATGTACTACCCTCAGGACACCACCGTAGACATGGGTCCGACAGGGGTGATCCCTGGGACTCACTACTACAACTGGCTCAAGGGTCCGATCGGGGTCCAGGAGAGGATCGACGGCACGGAGGGCGAAGTGCCGATGGCCGTCGACGCCGGCACTGTGCTCATCGTTCACTACGACATCTGGCACCGGGGCATGGGCAACGAGAGCGACAAGAAGCGCTACATGATGAAGTTCATGTTCACACGAATGGAGGAACCGCGCACTCCGAGTTGGGACAACCAGCATGCAGCCTGGGTGTCCCAGGGCGACGGTGACCACGATGCAATGTGGAGTCATATGTGGCAGTGGCACCGAGGCGCAGCTAGCCTAAGCAACGGCAGTGCGTCTGGCTCTATCCCCAACCTGATCGAGAATATGCAGGTGGACGACGAAGCAACCTGTCTGGATGCAGCCTATGCCCTGGGCACATTTGGAGAGTCCGCGATACCGGCTCTGATCGATACATTGCGGCACGACTCGGAAGCAGTACGCAGGAACGCAACCTACGCGCTCACCGCCATCGGTGCCCCCGCCGTACCGGCCCTCATCGATCTTGTGCGAGACTCCGACGAAGATACCCGCGGCGCGGCAATCGAGACTCTCGCCGACATCGGCCTCCCAGCCAGCGACGCGGTGCCCCAACTGAAACACGCACTGGGTGACAGCTCTAAAATGGTTCGACGGCATGCCGCCGAGGCCCTGGGCACCACAAGCCAGCTGACCTCAGACGGCGTTGCAGCTCTCACTGAGGTCCTCTCCCATGAGGACGAGGTCCTTCGACGCAACACGGCTATCGCTCTGGCCCGTATAGGCGCGGGAGCGAAAGCCGCCACGCCCGAACTGACGGCAGCCCTGAACGACGACGACCGGTACGTTCGAGGCAAAGCAGCTCACGCCCTACGGCGCATCGGCACTCCAGAGGCACACGACGCACTGTTCCACTACCTGACGACATCCCAGTACTGCTACTCCACAACCAAGGACAGCATGTACTAACGAGGAGCTCCGTGTCACATTCAGGAATCGCCTATGACTAGTCCCAAATCGCTCGTCGTCGATACGCATGTGCATGTGTGGGAATTGCCGCCGATCGCGCCGATCGGCCAGACCTCTCCAAAGCCCATCAAGCTGCCGACCGAACCCGGCACTGCGGAAGAGTTGCTGGCTGACATAGACGCCAACGGCGTCGACAAGGCGGTGCTTGTGCAGACCAGCTTCTCCACCTGGGACAATAGCTACGTCGCCGATTCAGCCGTGCAGCACCCCGACCGGTTCGCCAGCATGGGCCTCGTCGACCCGCTGGCGCCCGACAATGCATCACAGATTATGTATTGGATGTCTGAACGAGGCATGGCCGGGTTCAGGTTCCACCCCATGTACTACGACGAGCCGGTCTTGGTCTCTAAAGCCAACGCCGCCATGTGGGACGCTATTGACGAATTGGGAGCCGTCGTCCAGTTCCACATGTTTCCCGAGCACACCCCGCAGATAGCGACGATCGCGCAAAAACACCCCAGCGTGCCGCTTATCGTCGATCACCTCGCATACCCCCAGGTCGCCGAGTCACCCGGGTTCGCGACCCACGCACCGGTCATCGCTCTGTCCCGTTTCCCCAACATCTACGTCAAGGTATCGGACGTGCCGCGACGAAGCGAAGAACAATTCCCATACGGGGATGTGATCCCGTACATCAAGCAGGTACACGAGGCGTTCGGCGCAGACCGCATGATGTGGGGCACAGGGTATCCCGGCAGTCTCCGCGAAAGATACGGCTGGCCCGCTCTGGCCGACGAACTGCGCCTGATACGTGACGGCTACGACTGGCTGACCACATCAGAAAAAGACCAGCTACTGGGTGGCACAGCAATGGCTGTGTGGGGGCTTCATTAGCAAGGAGTGTCGCTACTCCGCATAGTGCTCTTCCAGCTCAGCTATCGCCTCTAGGTCGTAGTCCCCCAACCCGAGGCCCGGGGTGTCCGGCAACTGTAGGTAACCATCCTTAAGCAGGACAGGATGCTCTATCACGCGGTCAAGCATCGCCTCCCCCAAATCCTGCTGCGCCGAGCCCTCCCGTACAGCGTACGACGGGTATTCGATCATGATCCCGTTGCTCACCGTCGACAGAACTGCGATGTGCGCCGCGACCGTGATCGCGGACCACGGGCCGTGGGGGACGCATGAGATATCGGCCTCCTCCGACCTTTGCGCCACGCGCACAAGCTGTGTAATCCCGATCTGCTGTGCGTCGGGCTGAATGATGTCGACCGCATGCGTTGTGATAAACGGCTGGAACTCACGGACCGTCGTCAGGCTCTCCCCGGTGGCGATCTTGATCGGCGACTCCGCGGTCAGCGTAGTGAAGCCGTCGACGTCGTAGGGATACAGCGGCTCCTCCAGAAAGAATAGGTCAAATTCCTCAAGAAGTCGGGCCACACGGATAGCGTCCTTGACGTTCCATCCTCCATCCAAGTACGCGGGACAGCCGAAGTCCAGCATCAGCCTGATATCGGGTCCAATCGCGTCCCTGATGGCCCTCAGCACTTCCATGTCCTGCGGCCCGAAATTGTTGCCCCACCCAAATTTGATCGCCTTGAATCCGCGAGCGACGTTTTCCTTCGACTCCGCAACCAGCGCATCGATAGACTTCATGCGTAGCTCGCCGGTGCGTTCCATCTTCTGGATGTCGAAGGCGGTGCCGCTGGCATAGGCCATCACCTCGTTCTGGACGGCGCCGCCCAGCAGTTCGTGGATGGGCACACCCCGCGCCTTGCCCGCGATGTCCCAGAGGGCCATATCCACAGCCGCCATCGCGTTGACCGCTAACCCACCCTCCCCGCTCCGACCTCGGTTGCCGCTGGCGAACATCTTGCGCCAGGCGTCATTGGTGTTCGTTGGATCAGTACCCGATAAAACAGCCCGCATAGACTCCGGCCCATACTGCACCAGTGCAGCAATCGCCAGTGCCGGGGCCGAGGTCGCCCCTATCCCCGCGATGCCCTCATCCGTGTCGACCTGAACCATAGCCGCAGCCGATGCAGGCAGTCTCGTGGAAAGAACACGAATATCGGTGATCTTCATTTCGCCACACCCCCGCAATTTCGAATGTCATGGCGGAGATTATCAGCGACATCCGGGTGCGTCAATCTGCAGACTCGGACGCATCCTGATTGGTACCAGGCCATATGCTATGATGCCCGCGCCCAAACCCACCGGAGCGATTCACATATGATCAACTTTCACGCCTCCACATTCGCATGGAAGGGCCATCCAACGAAGCCCGACCCACATTACAAGTACCCAGGAGGGCTGGTCAGCAAGTCCGGCGTGGTAATACACGTTCGGATGAGCCTGGAAGCGGTCTGCACCATCACTGACGAGTCGACCGGCCATGTGTCAGAGATGTTCATGAACGCGCCGTGCCGCGCAGAGTACACCATTGCAAAGCGCAACCTGTTCCAGGTACCCGGCAATCAGTTCCGATATGCCTTCAATCGTGAACGCACTGTGACCATCGCCAACAGGCCAAGCGACGAAGTCGAGGAGATCAAGAACTCGTCGCTCGCTGAGAGTTTAGATAGCCACAAACTGGACGTCCGCCACTATGACAACGCCTCGACCACCGCTGACCCCGTCGAGATCATCGAAGCGACGCTGGCCAACGATCTGATGACGGCTCGGTCGACCTACAGGGACACGGACAGGGGCCTCTCGATTGCAATCGAGTATCCAGTGAACCTGATCAATGTGAACCCTGTTGACGCCGAGTACCAGGTCTGCACCGGCCCAGTAATCGTGCCCGACCTGGAAACCTGGGACGGCAAGAACGTCTCGCGAGTCTTCTTAGCCCACGTCGCCTTCACGGCCTCGGACTACGTCGAGTTCATACTACGGCGCGAGGTCGACCCATCCGACTCCGAAAAGCAATGGCTCACCAAGCCCAGGGGCCTCGACCGCAACGCGCTCCACGATCCAGCCAATCAACCCTCCGACTATCCAATTCGCAAGTGGCAAGCAACCGCCTACTCCGAGGTCTGGGAAAAAGAGGGCGCCGACAATATCATCATGCGGGTGCCGAACCCGTAGCTAGGACAGGTGAGAGGACACAAAGCGATGGTGCTGTGAGTAAACAGACCGACAAAGTGAACAAGTTGTTGGAGGCGTGGGACACACTCGATTCGCCTGGATACGTGGTTGGCGTCATCCAGGACGGAGAGTTGGCTTACGTTCGAGCGCACGGAATGGCCGACATGGCTGCGAAAACGCCCCTGACAGCGAAGTCAGCGTTCAACGTCCAGTCCATCGGGAAGCAGTTCACAGCCGCGTGCATCGCCCTACTCGTGCAGGAAGATGTCATCGACCTAGACGACAACATCCGGAAGTATCTGCCAGAGTTTCCAGACTACGGAACCCCCATCAGCGTCCGCCACCTCGTGCACCACACCAGCGGGCTCCGAGACTACATCCATCTGGTGGCGCTCGCCGGAAAAGACTTCAGAGACGATTTCAGTCACACGGACGCACTCCAGAT
>JASLXL010000157.1 GCA_030740335.1 SAR202 cluster bacterium
GGAGAGACTGAGGCCCAGTGGGACAGCCAGCCCAAGGATCGCGACGGCGGCTAGGTATCCTTTTTTCACCACGACCAGATCGAGAAGCAGCACGATAACGGCGAGAGCTGCAACGCTGATTTCCGGGGAGAGCAGATATATGTCGTGGCTAGTCATGTTTGGCTTATCTCAGGACCAGCAAGGTTTGGTCTTGTGCGGCCTGTATCGCCTGCACGATCGGGTCCACACCCAGGGTAAATGCATCCGTGATGAAGGCCGGGTAGATGCCGACCGCGATGATCGCCACCACCAAAACAAGGAGCGGAACCATCTCAAGGACGGTGGCGTCCCTGATACTGTCAAAACGCTCTTTGGCCGGGCCGAACAGTGTGCGCTGTATCATCCATAAAATGTAGCCCGCGGTGACAACGATACCAAAGGCCGCTGCACCGGTGAGCCAACTATAGACAGGGAACGCACCAAGGAACACCAAGATTTCCGATACGAAGCCACTGGTGCCCGGCAGTCCCAATGACGCAAGCCCGGTCAGCAGGAACACCGCCGCGAGGACGGGCATCCGCGTAGCCAGGCCGCCGAGATCGGGGATGTAGCGCGTGTGAGCTTTTTCGTACATCAGTCCGACGAGCAGGAACATCAGCCCGGCTATCGTGCCGTGGGTGAACATCTGCAGCGCAGCGCCGGAGAGTCCCACGGGCGATACAACGCCGGCAACCCCTGCGACGGAGGATATGCCGATGAGTACGAAGCCCATATGGCTGACACTGCTGAATGCGATCAGCCTTTTCAGGTCGGTCTGTCGCAGGGTCACAAATGCGCCGTACAGGACGTTGATTACGCCAAACAGTCCTATGGCGAAGGCCGCGTCGACTATGACTTCGGGGAACATGCCGGCCGAGATACGGATCATCCCGTAGCCACCCATCTTCAGCAGTACTCCGGCCAGCATTACGCTTACGGCTGTTGGTGCGTCTGTGTGAGCGTCGGGGAGCCAGGTGTGTAGAGGCCACACTGGAAGTTTGACCGCGAAGGCGATGATGAGCAGCGTAAAGACCATCCCTGCCGGCACAATCAGCTCGCCCGCAACCTTCGCTGCGGCTACCTTGTCCGGTAACTCCGTCATGTCGAAGGTGCCGGTCGAGAAGAACAGGGCCAGAATCCCCACAAGCATGAACGCGCTTCCGAGGAAGGTGAAGATAAGGAATTTCATGGCCGAGTACTCTCGGCGTCCGCTTCCCCAGATAGATATCAGGAAGAACATCGGAAGCAGCTCAAGCTCCCAGAAAATGAAGAAGAGCAGGAAGTCGAGGGACACGAATACGCCCATCACAGCCGTCTGCAGGACCAAGAGCCATACGAAATATTCGCGTACCCGGTGTTTGATGCCCCAGGAAGCGAAGACGGCGGCCATCCCCAGTAGACCTGTCAGCAGCACGAGTGGCGCGCTGAGCCCATCGACGCCAAGGAGGTACTGCACTCGGAACGATTCGAAGGGTATCCAGTTCTCCGCCTGATCTATGAGTTGGTAGGCGGTGTTGCCCAGATCGAATTTGATGAAAATAACGATGCTGAGTGCGAGTTCGGCGAGGGACACTGCTCCCGCAAAGTAGCGCACGTTGCGATTTCCCTTCACCACCGTGGCAATGAGAAGCGCACCCACCATTGGCAGGAATACCGCTGCAGTCAACCATCCCGAAAACACTAGCGCACTCTCCACTTAGCTACTCACGTCCAATCCGGACATGGTCGGTCTCTTACAGTTACCGAAGAAAGAAAAACACCGCGACAATGGCAAGCACACCCAGCGACCCTACAACTCCGTAGCCCTGTAGCTGTCCTGTCTGTGCGTGAGCCATCACTCCACCGACGTTGCGGCCCAGATAGCCCACCATGCGGGCAAACCCGTCCACTAGAGCTTTGTCGGCCCAGTCGAGGAAGCCAGCTGTCCACTCATAGAAGGCCTTGCGGGTGACATAATTTTCATATAATTCGTCAAAATAGTATTTCTTCAAAAGCAATATGTGGAACGGGCGCAAGGCGTCTCCGATGCGCTCCGACGATTCACGCCGAGCCGAGTACATGACGTAGGCCAAAGTAATTCCGGACAGCGCCAACGCACTTGCGACCGCTGCGATGGCAAAGTTAAAGTGCGGTGTCTCGACTTCGACGAGGCCTTGCCCGAGAAAATGAGACAGCCAGTGGATCGGCACCATGCCAAGGTCCACTGTTGGGTTTACTAGAAATCCCGCTACAACCGCAGCGACAGCGAGCACCAACAAGGGAACAACCATCACGGCTGGCGAGTCCGTAAGATGAACCCCACCGTCGCCATGGGCATCGGCCCCGGGCTCCGCATCGGCGCCACCGCGAAACTCTCCACCGAATGTCATGAACACGACACGGAACATATAGAAGGCCGTCATGAAAACAGCCGCTAGACCTAGCCAGAAAACGACCTGGCTCACGCCACCGTCATGTCCCCATGCGTCTGCCAGTATCTCATCCTTGCTCCAGAATCCGGCCAGCGGGAAGATACCGGCGATACTCAGGGCGCCGATAACGAAGGTGACGTAGGTCCAGGGCATAACCTTTCGAAGGCCGCCCATGTACCGCATGTCGAAGGTTCCGGTGGCATGATTGACCGAACCGGAGCCGAGGAATAACAGAGCCTTGAAGAATGCGTGGGTGAACAGGTGGAATATCGCCGCGCTGTACGCCCCCACTCCAAGGGCCAACATCATGTATCCAAGCTGGCTGATCGTCGAATAGGCCAACACGCGCTTAATGTCGGTCGCGACAAGAGCCATAGATGCAGCAAATACCGCCGTTACACCGCCAATGATGGCCACGCTGTTCATGGCAACTTCAGATGCCTCGAACAGCGGGAAGAACCGCGCTACGAGGAATACTCCAGCGGCCACCATCGTTGCGGCGTGGATCAGGGCGCTGACCGGTGTGGGGCCTTCCATCGCGTCTGGGAGCCATGTGTGAAGTGGAAGCTGCCCGGACTTCCCGATGGCGCCCGCAAAGATTCCCAGGGCCACCCACGTAACCACGCTTGTTCCGATGATTCCGGCCTTGATCGCCTCCGGGAACTCCATGTTGATCGTGGTGATCTCAAGCCCGTTTCCGGCGAAGACGTCGGCGTTCAATACGAGATAGAGGATAGCGAGGAGGAACCCAAAGTCACCAATGCGCGTGACGATGAAGGCTTTCTTGGCTGCTGCGGCTGCGGACGGTCTGTGGTACCAGAAGCCGATCAGTAGGTACGAGGACGCGCCTACGAGCTCCCAGAAGACGTAGAACTGGATGATATTGGCCGAGAGGATCAGGCCCACCATCGAAGCGGTGAACAGGGACATATATGCGTAGTAGCGGGCGTATCCCGGGTCGCCCTTCATGTAGCCGACGGAGTAGATCTGTACCAGCAGGCTCACACCGGTAACCACAACCAGCATGATCGCGGTCAGCGGGTCGAGGAGTATTCCTACGGTTATGCTGAGGTTGCCTACCTCTAACCAGGAACGGGTGGCGAACTCAAGATCGCCGTGGGTATCGACCACGGAGCGCAGAGCCCAGATGGACAACGCGAGAGCCATGCCTATGGCGACAATGGTCACGTAGCCCGCAAGCACGGAGTATCTGTTGAAAAATGGGCGAATGATTAGGCCCGAGGTCACGAATGACCCCAGGGGAAGGAACAGTATCACCCACACCCAGGCTTCGGTAATCATCAACGGACTCCAGAATTCGGCGCCGGCACTACAGTTTTCTCAGTATTTCGTCGGCGACGTGTTCGCGTCCACGTGGGACCAACACTCGAAATGGGACACGTTCGCCCCATGTGGTAATGTCGCCTTCGGGCAGGATTTTTGTCGGAAGACCCTCACCCTCGAGGACATTTTTCCACATCTCAGCGACTACCAGGTTCGAGGCCTCGCGATAGTCGACCCACATCTCAAATCTCCTGTTCCGGCAGATCGGAGGTAATCCCTCTTGATCTACTCTCTATCGCAATTTGCCTGTCAAGCGCTCAAACGATCGTCTTTCGCTCGGGGCAGGTCTGTGACCTGCACTCTTGTTTCTGATCGCTGCTGACACCACCCCCTGGGCGGGTCAAAGACCCACCTCTAGGTAGACTTCGGGTGGGCCGGGTCAGTGCCTCATCTGGTTCGCGTCGGTAACGTAGACCGTCTGACGACTACGGTAGACCGCCATCACAATGGCTACCCCAAGGGCAACCTCTGCTGCGGCGACTGTTACGATGAAAATAGCGAATACATGTCCAGTCAGGAGAAGTCTCGCCGCATCCCCGGCCGCTTCAGCACCACCTATAAGACCTGCAGGAACGACGTAGCGCGATAACGCGACAGCCGTAATGTTTACTCCGTTGAACATGAGCTCAAGGGACATGAGCACGGTGATGGCATTTCGCTTAGAAAGCACGCCGAAAAGCCCAATCGAAAAAATCGCTGCGCCGACTATGAGAAAATTTTCCAGGCTCATGAGGTCTCCCGGACCAGCGCGAGGGCCGCTACGATAGCCGCGAGCAGAAGCACCGACCCTGCCTCGAAAGCCAGAACAAAATCTCGGAGGAGGAGATCGGAGATCCCCGGTATGGTGTTTTGCAACACTGTTTCGACCTGTTCGATGGTAGCAGGATCGAGGGCCGTGCCCCCTACGGTTTCGACCGCGCCGGGCTCGGGGATAACGTCGCTCAACAGGTTCCAATTGGTATTAATGGAGACAAACACCAGGACAGTCAGCAGGCCCAGCGCCAGAATGGCAGCCGGTACGCGTATCTTGTTCGAAGGGTTGCCATGAGTAACGTCGCGGGTGGTTAGGACCGCGAAAAGTAGAAGAACCGAAATAGCGCCGACGTAGATAACTATCTGTACGATCGCCAGGAATTCTGCTCGGAGCATCACAAAGAGCCCAGCTATCCCAGCGAATGTAACGACCAGGAACATGGCAGCCCTGAACAGATCCCGGAGTTGCACCACGGCGATGGCGGCCACTATAGACGAAATCGCTATGACCCAGAAGGTGATATCGGTGATTAGGGCCGATTCGATCCCTGTGCCCAGGGTCATCGCTTCGCCCACCTGTCTGTCTGTTCATCCAAGCTGAGCTTCTCGTGCCTTCCGGCCTGTTCCCAGTTGAGTGACGATTCGCCCCGTGGGTCATATTGCTTCCCTTGGAGCTGCGGCCGGAACCAGTTGCTTGGGCGTTTGGGTGCGGTCTTGAGCCGTTCCACATCTATAACAAGGTTTCCCCGCTCGTAGGTCCCTTCCTCGAACCCAGAGCCCATATGCAATGCATCGTAAGGGCACGCCTCAACACATAGACCGCAGAACATGCACCGACCGATGTCTATATCGAAGACCTCTATGCCGTACTTCTCACCCTCCTGTACTGCATCCCCACTACGTTCGGTGACAATCTTTATGATGCCAAGGGGGCAGTATTTGGCGCAGCTCGCGCACCCAGTGCAGCGCTGCTCATACCAGGAGAACTCTTCGCCCCTGAACCTCGGGTGCTGAGGGTAGCGGTCCTCGACGCTGATCAAACCGACGAGTGCCTTTATGAACTCAGCGGGTTTTTTAAAGACGAATACGAATACATTGGTGTTTGAACGGCGGGCGAGTCCAATCGGCCCAATCTTGCGATTCGGATATTGATGCACCGTGAACATGCGGTTAATAAGAACCAGGTTCTTGAATGTGACCGCCATTCCTCTGGCCAATCCAATGCCATACATATTAGTCGGACCCCGCACTCATATTGGCCAGTGGAGAAGGCACCGGCGCCGGTCTCTTTAGTCGCTTCTGTCCCAACGCCTGAGCCAGGACAACCACGGCTACGACAGTTAGCACCCAGTTTATCCCGGCGATCAGCCAGAGCTCCGCAGAAGATATGACTCCGGTATCGGGGTCCTGGAAGACCAGCACCTCGATCGCCACCAGAAACATGTTGAACAGTGCCAGTGGAAACAGCCCCTTCCATGCGAATCCCATGATCTGGTCGACTCTCAGCCTAGGCCATGTCGCCCGGACCCACAACAGGCCTGAGATCACCAAGAATGCCTTCAGTACAAACCAGACCTGCCCGGGAATCGGATCGAAGCCCCGGGTGCCACCGAGGTACAGGACAGTGGCCACGGTGGCGGCAGCCAGTGGCGCCATGAACTCACCAAGGAAAAATAGGGCGAACTTGATACCGCTGTACTCAGTGTTAAAGCCGGAGCCAAGCTCCGATTCCGCTTCTACCATGTCGAATGGCGTCCGGCTCATCTCGGCTGAAGCTGCGGTCATGAATACGAGGAAGCCTAGTGGCTGCGTCACCAGGTAGATCACGTCCTGGCCGATCACAATGTCAGTTAGCGCCAAAGACCCTGCCATGATGACTACGCCTGTGATGGCAAGCGCCATCGGGACCTCGTAGCTGACTAACATGGCAACTGCCCGCATCGCGCCAAACATCGCGTACTTATTTCGCGACGCCCATCCGGCGATGAACACGCCCAGGGCGTTGATACCGGTGACACCGACGATAAACAGGACTCCAATGTTCAATCGGCCCAAGAAGCTACCGTCCTCAAAGGGTATCTCGCCAAGAGGTATCACGGCGAAGACCATGAGTCCGGGTACGAGCAAAATGACTGGTGCAATGTGAAATAGCGATCGATCCGCGTCGTCGGGGACCGTGTCTTCTTTCACCATTAGCTTCAATACGTCCGCGAGTGGCTGAAGCAGCCCGAAGGGGCCCCATCGGTTGGGACCTAGCCTCGATTGGATCCGAGCAAGGGCACGCCTCTCGAACCATGTGTAAAGGGCAGTGGCCGAGATGACCACGTTGAAGACGATCATGGCAAGGATAGACGCCGCTATCCCGAAGGCAAGCCATTCCAGATCCAGGTTCTCAGGGAGCCTGTCACGGATAAATTCGTATAGCGTCAGGAAGTCCAACTACCGGTCCACCTCACCAAGCACGACATCGGTGCTGCCGAAGACTATCACAAGATCTCCCATCTTCCATCCGACAAGGAGATCTCTAAGAACGGTCAGGTTAATAAAGGAGGGGGCCCTGATCTTGCAGCGATAGGGGGAGATGCCCCCGTCACTTACGATATAGAATCCGAGTTCCCCTTTGGGCGCCTCGACCGCTGCATAGGCCTCCCCCGGTTCTGGCCTGACAAAATATGGTGTGTCCGATCTGACAGGGCCCACCGAGATCTGATCGATGCACTGGCGAATTATCTTAACGCTCTCCCGCATCTCTCTGATTCTCACATAATACCGGTCGAACGTATCGCCGACGGAACCGATTGGTACATCGAATTTCATCCTGTCATAGAGCTCGTAAGGGTCGGCCTTTCGGAGGTCCCACTGGACACCCGTGGCTCGGAGCATCGGCCCCGTGACCGAGGCATCAATGGCCATTTCCGGGGTCAAAATCCCGACATCACGGGTCCTGGCCAGCACGATTTCGTTCGTCGTGATCAGGCCCTCTAGCTCATCAATATAGCCAGGCATTTCGTCCATAAGAACGTTCAGCGCGCCCCAGAATTCCTCCGGGGCGTCCTGGGTCACGCCCCCTGGACGCATGTAGCTAAGGGTAATCCTCGCGCCGCAAAGCATCTCGAACAGGTCAAGGATGCGCTCGCGTTCGCGGAAGCAGTACATCAAGGGGGTGCCGCCAAAGGTCCCCAACTCCTGCATCAGGAAACCGGTGGAGATAAGGTGACTAGCGATGCGCTGCAACTCGGAGCACAAAACGCGTAGATAACTCGCACGCTCAGGGACCTCGATCCCGCTCAGCTTTTCGACCGTCCTGACGTAGGCCAGGTTGTTGGTCATGGATGCCGTGTAGTCCAGTCTGTCGGTCAGAGTCACTATCTGGGTGAAGGAGCGCTCCTCGGCAAGCTTCTCGGTGCCTCGATGGAGATAGCCAAAGACAGGCTCTGCGTCGAGCACAACCTCACCGTCAAAGGTGACCCTGAGCCGGAACACGCCGTGGGTACTCGGGTGCTGGGGCCCCAGATTGATCGTTATTGGTTCTGTTTGAATCGGCATCCTGAACACTCTAGCCTGGTCGCGGTCTAGAACTACCGCTCGACGATCTCGTCGTATATCTTCAAATTAAGGCAAATATGGAAATATTGTGAGGGACACCCTCAAACGCCCAGGAAAGGGACTGGCCCCTCTGCACACCCTCCCAATGCCGACAGCGCAACCGCCGGGCATTTCTACCATGAGGCGTGCCAAAATCGCCTACCTGATGAAATCCTTTCTGAGGGGATGTCCGGGGAAATCCTCCCAAAGCAGAATCCGTTTCATGTTTGGGTGCCCTTCAAAATAAACGCCCATCAGGTCCCAAATCTCCCGCTCTTGCAGGTTCGCTCCCTTCCATACTGGCGTGAGCGAATCTACGACAGGCTTCTCCCTGCCATAGCGGCGAGTCTTGAGCACCACGGAATGGTTTTGTCTCATCGAGAGCAGGTGGTAGACCAGTTCAAAGTGGTCAACGTAATCGATTGCGCTGATCGCCGTAAGGAAGGAGAAGTCCAGGTCTGACGATTCCTTCAAGAAATTGGCAACGCTGAGAAGGTTTTCAGGAGCAACCCAAACATCGGTCGCATTCCACTCGGTGGATGCGCCTGGATGGGCATTGTTGATCTGCATGGCTACGTCGGCTCCAGACAGGACTCGTGTCATTGGGAGCCTGCCGCCGTGCCCTGAAGTGAG
>JASLXL010000158.1 GCA_030740335.1 SAR202 cluster bacterium
CTGGTGTGGGCTCCAGCGTCGAACCCGCAACGCCGGGATTGGGTGTGGCAGTTGGGGGTGCCGCGGTTGGGGTAGGGGTTGGGGTTGGGATGGGGCCCACCTGCAACGAGTATGTGGCCATCAGCTGGGCCTCAACATAGGCCTGCACGGCGCCACCTTCACCCAAGATCGAATCGATGACGTCGCTTGCATCTGTATCCACGCCCTTCAGAGCCCCTTCGATGAACCCCGCCACTCCGGCCGCCGATACCTTAGCCCGGTCCAGTACGAGCTCATCCAGCGCCAGCAATGCCTCTGCCACCGCTTCGTCGACGAAGTTTTCGATGTTTAGTCCGTCCATCTCTAGCCCAACCAGGTGAGCCATGATCAACGTATCATCGAAGGACGGGTTCAGGACGAAGTTGGTCTCCCCGCGCTGGCGCACGCGTGCGACCACCCCCACGCCATCGCCGATATCCTCGATCACGCCATCGCCGTCCAGGTCCCCGTAGTTATCGCCGTCGGGTCCTTCCAAGGCGTTGACGGCAAGCTCTATCTGGTTTCTAATGTCCTCTATTGAGGTCTTGTCAGCAGCAACTCTGGCATGGGCTAGGGCGACCTTGATCTGTGATATAAGGTTCGTGAAAATGCCTATCCCGGAGCCTGGAGGCCAGTCGGCTACGAGATTGCGAACGTGCTCGATAACGTCTGCTGGCACCTTGTAGGAGAATACCACCTCCCCGGAGGGCGCAAGAATCTCCGCCTCCAGACTCTCTACGGTTATTATGAGCCTGTCGTATCCGCGGATCAGGTTCTCGCCGGTGTACCCAAGCGTCAGGCTGTCGTAGATGTGGCTGATAGAGCCATCGTCGAGGATCATGGCGCCGGTCTTCAGAATAGTTGACTCGTCGTCGGAAATCAGCCAGCCCACATAAGCCAATGCCTCGTCAAGCTTGGGGACGTTGGTCATGGTGAAGGTGATCGCGTCACTCAAAGCCTCATCGTCGTGAATGACTGCTGACCCCTCGAAATCTTTCTCCGCGCTGATGAGCACTGGCTCCTGGGCGAGCGCAGTTCCAACTGAAAGGGCAATGAGCAGAGTGAGGGCGGCCGAGACCGATAGCTGCAACTTGGACATATGGCTTAATCTCCTAAGGGCCGCTAGTGCACCTCAAGGTACCCTACCATATGCAGGTATATCCGCAAAGGCGCGCCGGGTGCTTGTCCCGTGCCTTTACAAGTTGATTTTCAGGACCTCCGTCTCGACTAGGCCCGCCGAGTCGTGGTTGCCGTGGTGGCGCTCTATGGTCACCCCAATGCCATCCAAATTGGCTAGCGGGGCGAAGAACTCAATAGTGGTATATCCAAACCCGGCGTAGTCGACCCTGAAGGAGCCACCCTCATACTGAGACCTTCCAGGATCAGCCACACGCGGTACTCGAAATTTCTTGGCAGTCGAGCCAAACCCAGGCCGACCAGCAACGTTGGATTATTGGACTTTGGGCCCAGGACCTCTCTGAGATTCCTGAGAACGAGCCGCATCCTGGTCTTGACAGTACCAAGATGCTGGCCCAATTTATTTGCTATCTCCGAATGTGTGAGGCCTCCGTAGTATGTCAACACCACGATCTCTCTCTGCTTAGACCGCAAGGCTGACAGTGCCTTGCCCAACATGCCCTTCTGCATCTGCCGATTGGCGAATTTAATCGGGTCGTTCGTGTCGTCCGACGGATGGTTGATCAGGTCGACGTCGTAATAGACCTGGTCTGCTCTCCCCGTTTTCATCTCCTGATATCGTCGATAATTTGGTAGTGGCCGCTTCTACAGAGCCAGGGCGTCACCTTGCCCCTGCTTTGCGGGTAGCTCGACGCGCGCATCCGAACGTTGAAAAAGGTGTCTTGGGTCACCTATTCCGCGGCTCCCGCATCCCTCAGCTTCCGAACAGCAAGGGAGGAGATTGGCCAGGAGTACCTGTTGTGCAGCGCCTCCAGTGCCTGCTTACTACGAAGGGTCACGAGCCGCAGCAACTTCTTGTCGTGGAGTGCAGCGACAGATTAGGGAGCGATCACAGACTCCTCTACATCGCCTCGCACTGGTATGTACGAGTCAATGGGTGTCCGCAGATTCCGGTTGTCTCAGCGAGTGTTGGTGCTCATAGTGCTAGCCGTTCCTGCCACCGACATTTGCCGACGGCGTAAATGCAGAAGTCCAGACTGTTCCCAGTAGTAGTCTTCAATGCTGTGGATTCACCGGCCGAGGGCTTGGATGTCGTTATATCGGAGCGGGCTCGTCATTGGCCGAGCGGATCCAGCGCAGCCTCGATTGGGGCCGTATACCCGATTAGAACGACGGGGACGCCATAGAGTTACCGTCGTTCTGCTTGACGTGACTGCCCTCGGTCAATATATTAGCCCCATGCCGCCTGGCACCTTGCAGCATCATACGGCCGGCCAAAGCAAACAACGAAAAATTCACCCATCCGGAGTAACATTTTGAAGGCGGCGACACTCTACAACGTGAACGAGCCCTTACAAATTAAGGAACTACAGCAGGATCAGCCGAAGGCCGGGGAGGTTCGCGTGAAAATGGGCGCCGCAGGCGTATGCGCCAGCGACCACCATGTCATGACCGGGACCGCGATCCTGGACATGCCGGTCGTTCTCGGCCACGAGGGTGCGGGTACGGTCGTAGAGGTCGGGTCCGGTGTCGCAAAAGTAAAGCCTGGGGACCGCTGCATCCTGACCTTCATTTCAAGTTGTGGTCACTGCAGGCCGTGCCGCACTGGCACGCCTCAGCTCTGTGATACCAACGCTGATACCGGAGTGAAGCAATACGACGGGACCGTCCGCCTGCACGACGGCGATCGGGATGTCCACCAGATGGGCAAGCTCGGTGTGTTCTCCGAGTACATCATCGCCCCCCAGCAGGCCTGCCACCCCATGCCGGATGAGGTTCCGATGGAGGTAGCAGCACTTATAGGATGCTGCGTCACGACAGGCGTTGGCTCGGTGATCAACATTCCGGCCGCCCGTGCCGGCATGACCGTCGCGGTCTTCGGGTGTGGCGGAGTTGGCCTCAGTGTCATCCAGGGTGCTCGATTGCTCAACGCCACCAAGATCATCGCGGTAGATATCTTTGACCACAAGCTCGAGTTCGCCTACAAGTTCGGCGCAACCGACGTGGTTAACTCTCGCGAACTAGATCCTGTTGAAGCGATCAAAGAGATGACCGGCAGCGGCGTCGACATGGCCTTCGACAGCTTTGGCAGTGCACAAACCGTTAACAACTCGGTCATGGCCCTTCGGAAAGCAGGCACCGCAGTGATGATTGGCCTCGGCCCCGTAGGCGATACTGCCCCCATCGACATGGTGGACTTCCTGCGCAACCAGAAGTCACTGCTTAGCAGCTACTACGGCGCAGCCAGCCCTCACGAAACCTTCGACAAGCTCATCGACTTCTATCTCAAAGGCCTGCTCGATGTCGAGAGCCTCATCACGCGAACATACCTCCTTGAAGAGATCAACGACGGATTTGACGCCCTGGCCCGTGGAGAAGACGGACGCGGCATTATCGTGTTCTCCTAGATGGAGTTTACTTAATCGCGAAGGTTCTTCTGTCTTGGGCCCGGATGTCAGGACAAGGCCGGTGTCGAGTCTTGGGTCTAAGGTGAGGATCTTATTAATCCAGTACCATCCTCGCCTCGGTCGCCGGGATGTGTAGGTGGCAGAGCCACTCTGCCTGGAGTCTGAGGGTGTCCCTAAGATAATGTCCTATTGATCCCCCCCTTCTGGATAGGAAAGGGACCAGGGGGATGGTCGATCTTTCCCTCGGTAGATTTGAACCGACTCCAGGCGTCGCCACAGGAGCAACACAATGAAAAACGCACCCCGAGTCACACGCATCGAAGTCTTCCAGTTCGACTATGAACTCAAAGACATCGGTCGCGAGCCAACCATCGGATTGCCGGTATACAAGCCCGGCAACACCCTCCGCACTTCGGCCAACGGCGTACGAATCGAGACTGACGTAGGCACCATCGGGGAGTACATCGGCGGCAGTGCAACCGAGTACTCGGCCTTTCCCATGTTCGCCCCATCCCTCATCGGCAGCAGCGCCTTGGACCGCGAGGGCTTTTACAACGACGCCAAACAGGCCACGCGACAGCACGCTAGAATGGGAACCGGCGTCGCAGACATGGCCCTGTGGGACCTGGCTGGCAAGTTCTACGACGCGCCCCTCTACGAATTGTTGGGCGGCGCCAGCCGGAAGTTGCCGTGTTACGCCAGCACCTATGTCGGCGACGATGAAAAAGGTGGGCTGGAAAGCCCCGAGGCCTACGCCGACTTCGCCGAGCAGTGCCTGGAAATGGGATACCCCGCCTTCAAAATCCATGGCTGGCAGAACGCATCTATTGAGAAGCAGATTGCCCTGGTACATGCTGTTGGCAAACGAGTCGGCGGCAAGATGGACCTGATGTTGGACCCATTCTGCGCCATCAGAACTTTTGGCGAGGCGCTGAAGTTGGGTTGGGCCTGCGACGAGTGGCGATATCTGTGGCTCGAAGACCCGTTCAAGGACGGCGGCGTCTCGGCCCACGCCCACCGCAAGCTGCGACAGCTCATCAAGACGCCGCTGCTCCAGCTTGAGCACCTTCGCGGCCTGGAGTCCCACGTCGACTTCATCGAGGCCCAGGCCACGGACTTCGTGCGCATCGACCCCGACTACGACGGCGGAGTCACCGGCAGCATGAAAATCGCCCATGCCTCTGAAGGATTCGGACTCGACGTGGAACTCCACGGTCCCGGACCGGTCCGCCGTCACATCATGTCCGCCATCCGCAACAGCAACTACTACGAGATGGGCCTGCTCCACCCCAAAGTAGGCCCATTCCAGCCCGAAATATACGCTTACGGCTACCGCGACGGCATCGACGCCGTCGACGAAAACGGCTGCGTCGAACCACCCCAGGGCCCTGGCATGGGCGTTGAATTCAACTGGGATTACATTAACGCAAACCGCACCGACACCGTGGTGTACGAATAGACGTAAGAGAATTGACCACTGAGATCACAGATAATACAGAGTTGGATCTGCACTAACTAGTTGAAACCTCAGTGCTCTCTGTGATCTAAGTGGTTCAAAAAATGGAGGAATCATGGACCTAGGCATAGCAGGCAAAACCGCCCTCGTGACAGGCGGGAGCAGGGGATTGGGCAGGGCCTCCGCCATGTCCCTGGCCAGTGAGGGTGTGAACGTCGCCATCTGCGGGCGTACCCGAGGGACTCTGGACGCCACGGTCGGCGACCTCAGGGCGCTGGGCGTTAACTCGGTGGGTGTCGTCGCGGACGTGTCGGACCCTTCGTCATTGGATACCCTTCACAACGAGGCTATCACGTCCCTTGGGACTATCGATATCCTGGTGAACAACGCAGGAGGCAGCGGCCCCACCGCCGACATTGAGGACACCTCTCTCGACGATCTCAAGGCTATCTTTGACCTGAATCTTTTTGGGAGCTACCGGCTCATGGAGTTGGTGCTGCCCCAGATGAAGGAGCAGGCCTGGGGCCGGATCATAAATATCGCTTCGATCTACGGCCGCGAATCAGGCGGCAAGCTATCGTATATGGCGGCGAAGGCAGCCCTCATTGCTGCCACCAACCATGCCGGGCGCTCGCTGGCCAAGACCGGCGTACTGGTCAACAGTATCGCGCCGGGCTCCATCAAACACGCCGACGGAAGTTGGGAGCGCTACGAGCGGGACAACACGCCGGATGTCGTCGAGGCATTCATCTCCCAGAATCTGCCAATGGGCAAGTGGGGATGGCCGGAGCCCGTAGGCGACATGGTGGCTTTCCTATCGTCAGACCGCGCAGGGCTAATCACCGGCGCCTGCATTCCGGTAGACGGAGGCCAGGGCGGCTCACTGTTCTAGAGTCGCAGCGGCGATAAACTGGAGGAGATGTGCGTCAGAGGATTGAGGTTGTCGAGGCGGACATCACGACCTTAAGGGTAGACGCTATCGTCAACGCGGCGAACTCCTCGCTCCTAGGTGGTGGCGGCGTAGATGGGGCGATACACCGCGCCGCAGGCCCTCGGTTGTTGGAGGAGTGCCGCACCCTCGGCGGCTGTCCCACGGGTGAGGCCCGTATTACGCGCGGCTACGATCTGCCTGCAAAGTGGGTGATCAACACAGTCGGCCCCATCTGGAGTGGTGGTCGTGACGGCGAGCCCGACCTGCTGGCGAACTGCTACCGCAACAGCCTGGACATTGCTCGCGAGCAAGGGGCCACCTCAATTGCTTTTCCTGCAATCAGCACCGGCATCTACGCCTATCCGCTGGGGTCTGCCACAGAGATCGCCATATACGAGGTCATCAGGTTCTTGGAAAGCAGTGTCTCGCCGGAGCGCGTCATCTTCGCATGCTTCGGCAAGACGGCCTACAACACTTATATGACGGCCCTGTCAGCCTCCCCTGGCCAGTAAAGCGCACGCCGATCAGTCTATCTTCGTCCGTGAGTGATCCAGCACCGCTGGATTCACCAGGTTGTCCGGCATCTTGCCCTGGAATATGCTGACCACCTCACCCGCCGCTCGCTCCTCCAGTTCCAGCACTGCCTCCTGCGAGAAAAAGGCTGTGTGTGGTGTAATAATCACATTTTCGAGCTGCGAAATGCGATGATCTAGTGGCGGATCAACGTCCACCAGCACGTCCAGGCCGGCCCCGGCGATCTGCCCTGACGTGAGCGCGTCGTAAAGGGCGTCCTCGTCGATGAGTCCACCCCGTGCGGCGTTGATCAGGAATGAGTCTGGCCGCATCCGCGCGAACTCGTCCTTGCCCATCATGCCCTGGGTCTGTGGCATCAGCGGCGAGTGGAGCGTCACGAATTCTGATTCACCTAGCAGCTCTGGCAGTTCCATCTTCACCGCGCCGACTTCCTGTGCCGCCTCTGCTGTCACGAACGGATCAGCCACCAAGAGCTGCAAACCGAAGGCGCGTGCCCGGTCAGCCACGGCCCGTCCGATGCGACCAAAGCCGACGATGCCCAGTTTCTTGCCCTCCAGCCGCATGATTCGCATACCGAGCCCCTCGGTACCCCACCCTTTCGTCTTCGTTGCGCGGTCGAAGAACACGATGCGGCGGTTCCAGGAAAGCAGCATGGCCATGACGTGGTCCGACACCTCGGGGATGCAGTAGTCAGGCACGTATGTTACCGCAATGCCTAGCTCGGTCGCCGTGTCCACGTCGATGTTGTCCACACCCACGCCGTAGCGTCCGATCACCACACACTTCTCCGCCGCCCGAACCACCCGCTCGGTGACCTTTGCGAAGCACGTCAGTATCCCATCGACATCCTTCGCCAGCTCCACCAGCGTGTCTTCGTCGCCATTCGGGGCAACGATGATCATAGCGCCGCCCGCAGCCAGCACGGCCTTCTCAGGCTCCACACTGGGCCATACATAGTCGGTAATCAGCACCTTTTTGGTCATCTACGAGTCTCCTTTGCGCTAAAGAGCCGAGCCCATGGGCTCGAACATGCAGCCGTCGACGAAAATATCGAAGAAGTCGGGTGTGGTTTCCAGTTCCACGTGCTCGATCTGGCTGGACATATCTTCGATGACCTGCCGCATCCGTGTGGACCGCAGCATGATCGTGGCCCCTTCCAGGGCGGCGTTACCGACCTTCGCTACACGTTCCTGCGGGACGTTGGCGATGAAGCCGATACGCACAGCGTTGGCCACATCGACATAGTTGGCGAAGCCGCCCGCCAGGTACAATTGCGAAATACCCTCTGGGGGCACGCCGTATCGCCGCAGCACTATGCGCTGCCCGCAATAGTTGGCCGACTTGGCCTGCGCCAGCGCACTGACATCCGATCGTGATACCAACATCCCGTTCTCAGGCGCGAAATAGAAGCTATCCGACCCGTCGTCGAACACACCCAGCTGGTTCATGGTCCCTGTGCGTCTCAACTCGGCCAGAAGGTCCACGAGCCCGGAGCCGCATATCCCCTGGGGCTGCCCTCCACCGATCGTCGTGTATTGCGCCTTGCCGTCCACGATCTTAACGGTCTCGACGGCTCCCTCGTACCCGGGCATCCCGTACGTGATCTCACCGCCCTCGAAGGCCGGCCCCGCCGGACATGACGCCGCCATCAGCCGGTGTCGATTGCCCACTATGACCTCCGTGTTTGTTCCGACATCCACCAGCATTACGGTCTCGTCCGTTTCGTCCATGCCGATGGCCAGCAGGTCGGCTGCCACATCCGAGCCCACGTGGCAGCCGATCAGGGGGCCGCTGTAGACGTTGGCCCCGGGGAATACGCGTAGGCCCAACTCCTTTGCGGTCACATTGATGGCGGTCGAGTCTCGCTCGCCATCCTCCACCGCTAGCTCGATCAGCGACTTGTACGGTCTCTCCCCGACGGACTGCACGTCCACTCCGAACAGAATGTCGCGCATCGTCGTGTTGCCCACCAGCACAACGTCGTAGATGCGCCTTCGGTGGAAGCGGAGTTGGCGGCTCATCTCGCCAACCTCGAAATTGATCGAGGAGAGCATCACCTGCTGAAGCTCGCCCGTGTATGGGCCTCCGTCATAGGAGATACGGTGCATGATGTCGCTGCCGCCGAACTTCTGTGGATTCTCGAACGACGCGGTGTGGATAGTCTCGCCCGACTCAAGGTCCACCAGATTGAGGACTACGGTGGTGGTGCCGACATCGATCGCAAGGCCATATATCTGCCCGCGGTACGCATCTACGCGTTCGTTGCCTATGTAGACATCCTCTCCTCGACGGCTCACCAGGGGCTCCAGCTCGACATCGCGACCGACGGACTCGGTGAGGATCCGCGGCTGGCGGCGCAGCACCGCGAACTCGATGTTTGCCGAGGTATCTTGAACCCGTGCCCTACAGGCAAGACGATAGTTGTCCCTGAGAAACTCCTCGGAGGCTTCCGGCGGCGATAGCGCGTACAGCCCTTGCTTCACCTCCACGATGCACTCATGGCACTCGCCACTCCGTCCGCAAGAGGTGGGTACCCTTACGTCCAGGGAGTCGGCATAATCGAACAGGCTCTTGCCAGATACCAGGTTAAGCGTATTGTCGCCGTAGTGGAGCGGGCTCACTGCGCCACCGCGTCGCCATTCCCCGATCGGTCCGCCATCACCTTGGATCCGCTGAGAACATCGAGTACGGTGTCGTAGCGTCCGAACTGCGGCATAAAGTACACGCCGTCAACTATCCCGGACACCTCATAAAGCTGAGTGCCTATGGCGCCGTCCCACAGGAGTGGACCGGCCTCAAGCCGCTCTGCAAAGACTACGCGTCGTGAAGCTGGCATCGGTCTGTATAGGCCTTTTTCGGAAGGAATAGAAAGGTAGACATGTTATGTGAGGGACAGCACACCCCGATCACACGGAACCCAGCCCCGCCCGACTAAGCGTGCGCAGACCAGCACCCTATGTTTCCCAGGCTAGACGGTAGTCCAGGTCGTCGCTGCCGGTGCAGATGAACGCCTCGCCGTCGGGCACTGTGTGGTCCTGGTTGCGACACCCGAAGGCGGCCGTACAGCGGTTCTCGACGCTCTTGTACGGACAGCGCCAAGTCGAGATCTCGTTCGTTGTCTGCGAGATACCTTCGAAGATACTGTGCAGACGCGCTATCGAGGCCTCATAGCGTGCTCTATCAACGCCGTGGTCCAAACGTCATCGCTCCTGGGGGGTGAGGGACACCGCCAATGGCCCCGAATCAGAACCCACTGAGTGGAGGAGCCCGCTTGACTACTCGGGAGGCGCCGTACCGTTCACCCCGACCCCTAGCAACTCCTTGGCCATGTCGACGCATGAGATTGCGTCCTTGCCATAGCCATCCGCTCCCATGTCCTCGGCGAACTCCTGGGTAACCGGCGCACCTCCAACCATGATCTTGACGTCCTCGCGCATCCCCTCGTCCTCGAACGCCTGGATCGTGCGACCCATGTTCGGCATTGTCGTCGTTAAGAGAGCTGACATGCCCAGCACGTCTGCTTCGTGCTCCGTCACGGCGTCCATGAACTCCTCGGGCTTGGTATCGACGCCGAGATCGTGAACCGTGAAGCCCGATCCGCGGAGCATCATGATGCACAGATTCTTGCCGATATCGTGGAGATCGCCCTTCACAGTACCCATGACGACCGTGCCGACTGGCTCGATGCCAGACGCCGACAGGATCGGGTCGATGTGGACCATGCCTGCCTTCATCGCACGTGCTGAGATCAAAACCTCGGGAACGAAGATGATGTTGTCACGAAACTTGATCCCCACAATCGCCATACCGGCTATGAGTCCTTCGTCGAGCACGGTGTTAGCGTCGAAGCCATCTCTGAGGGCCTGCGCGGTCATCCGGTCGACCTCGTGCTGATCGCCCTTGATCAGGGCATAGGCAAGCTCATGCATCAGAGGGTCAGTGCCCTCGAAAAGTGAGCGAATATGCTTCACCTCGAAGGGCTTCGTCACGTACTGGATCTCCTGCTCAAGTCCCTCATGGTCGGTGGTCAATTGCCGCCTCCACTGTCGCGTTGTTTCATTGGATTTCCAGTAGTCAATTATTCGGTGGCAGGGCCAGGTTTGTCAATCATTGCAGCTACGGGATGGGACCTTAAGGAGTCCTATCCGAGCTTGCCGTCCCGGAACGCCTGGATATAGTTCATGCAGAAATCGTCGTTTCCCGAAAGCATGTCAATGGCTAGCTTCACCGGCTCTGATCTCGAGTCCAGGTCAAACACCGCCCCCATCTTGCTCTGGATGGGATCGATGATCCCGCTGTCGATCCCTGCCTCCAGCGCCATGTAGATGAAGGTGTCGTTAATTAGCTTGCGCCGGGGCAGGCCAAATGAAACATTGCTCAGACCTCCTGTGATATGAATCTCTTTGCCATAAACTTCTCGCAGCTTCCGGACGGCGTCGAAAAAGTGATTGCCATAGGTTGGGTCGACGGATATCGGGAACGCCAGCGGGTCGACGAAGACATCTCCCAGCGCCACATCTTTGCTTCGAACGGACTCCATGACCTTGGCCACATTCTCGACCCGTTCCACGTCATCGGACGGCATGCCAGAGGCGCCGGACGCAGTGATTATCACCCTGGCGTCGTGCTCCTTGACGAGGTCCAGTGTGTTGATCCGTTCCAGCGCGACCGAGTTGACGATTGGCCTGCCGGCGCGGCCATCAGACTCTGCCAGCCCCTCGGCAATGATCTCCACATTGGAGGAGTCCATGCTCAGGGGCAGCGGCGAGACCGACTGCGTCGTAGCTACCAGCCATCTCATGCCCCGGAACTGCACGTCCAGCTTCGGTGAGATTTCGTCCACGTTCAGGTCCAGGTAATCGGCGCCCGCCCGTACCTGCCGTCTGACCTCGGCGTGAATGTAGGCCGCACCCTCTTCCTGCTCCGAAGGGTCGTCTCCGATGCCCTTCATAATTGCGATCAGGAAGTGCTTTATCTGCCCCAGGTCGTACGGCTGGGTCTTTTTGTACCATTCGGGCACGGTCAAAAGCCGGTCCTCGCCCGACTCTCCCTTGAACGGCACTACCTCGGTACCGTCATCGAGAGTTTTCGCCTTCCGCCCGTTGCGCAAGACGACGCGCGTTGCATGGATGTTCTCTCCGATCGACGTGAACTGTTTCGGTGAATCAATTACTCTGGGCATCTATTGTCCTGGTGCTTTTGGCGCGGCCGTAAAATCGGGTTCTGGGGGCTGAGTTTTGGGTCTGTGACCACTACCCAACATGCATGGACTCTAGTCCTGGTGTTCCGCGGTCCAGTCCTTAACGGCCTGCGGTATCTCCAGCAGGTTCTCAAGTCTGGTCGCCAGCGGTATGGCACACTCGGGTGCGATCATATTCACCCCGGCGTCCATACACCGGTACACTTCTTGCCGCACCTCGGCAGGGCCACGAGCGTACAGGGTCTCGGGGTTATTGATATTGCCTACCAGGCCCATTCGCCCATCGACGATGTCCATC
>JASLXL010000159.1 GCA_030740335.1 SAR202 cluster bacterium
GGTTCAAGGAGAAGCGCTGACCTGAAGGCGCAGGGCCAAACAAATATGGCCCAGACCCATGGCAACCTACCTCACAATAGCCCCCAATAACATCCTCGCTACCCACCTGCTAGCCCAGTAGCCCTAGCTACTACCAGCCCCGCCTAAGCCTCTTCCATTACCCGACTAGGCTATACTGCCCCCAGAGGCAGGGTCATGCTCTACGACATCCTCCTGGGCATCCTAGACCCGCGCATCAGGATGTCGTAGCACCTACCACATCGAAGGAGACGTTATGAAGCACATGAGAGTCACTGTGGCGGTCATCGGGCTGGTCCTGCTGGCCTTTGGTTGCACCAGTGAACCGGCCACCCCCGACGAAGACGGGAATCTCAATATCGCAATGGCCGATTCCAAATTCACGCCCGACAACATCGACATCGAAGCCGGGAGGACCGTCCGCGTGATACTCTCCAACGAATCCGTCGATAGTGACTACGGCTTCACGATGGGAGAAGGCGGCTCTTCCAGTGGATACGCGAACGATTTCTTCAAGGGCGTCGAAGTAGAGGTGATCGGCCCGGCAAAGTTGATCATGGCCGGTGAGGCCGTGCTCACGCGTGAGGGCGATGACGCCGTGGCAGACACCGATGATGGTAATGGATTCATGGTGATTGTTGGCCCCTCCAGGGAGTCCGTTATTATCAAATTTGTCGTTCCACCGAAGTTTGGGGAGTGGGAATTCGCATCCTTCGGGGATGGTGGGGGTGCCTATGAAGATGGAATGCGAGGCGTTATGAAGGTGTTCCCCTGCACACGGAGCACAGCGGGCACCGGGTCGCGGAACCCGAGTAGCGGCGGCAGGCCGACGTGCTAACTGGCGACGTCACCTAGACTTAAACGCCGTCGGCCAACGAGGGTCGTAAGAAGGAATTGATGCGGTATTCGAAGGTCCTGGCATCGATCGTCTGGCAGTCGAAACTACCTAGATCGCTTTTCGAGCCCGTCTACCGTACCGCTCAATAAACCCCCTCGGGAATGCCCCGACCTTGTCCAGTACGTAGTTCGGATCAACTTCACCTCGCTGTCCCGGGGGGTACGCCGCCTCGAACATGAACCATCCCTTGTAGTCGATATCCCTGAAGGCGGTGAAGATTTCGTCCCACTGGATTGCGCCGTCGAGTGGTGAGAAGTGGTCCTGGTCGACCCAGTCGTGCAGGTGGAGGTGGATCAGCCGGTCGCCGCACTGAGCCATCGTCTCGCGGGCGCGGTCCTTTTTGATGAATGGATTGACTCCGTCCTTGTCCCGCGTGTGTCCGATGTCCACGACCATGCCAAACTGGTCTGAGCCGACCTTGTCAATGAATGCCGTGTAGTCGGCTAGGTCCTGGCCGTTCTCGATAGCGAGCTTGATTGAATGGGATTTAAGCTGGTCGAGCATCTCGTTGACGCTCTTCTCGGACGGCTCCTCCGGCTTGAAGTGGCAGACCATCACTCCCGCGCCCAGCTCCTCCGATACTTTCGCCGCATGGACACCCTCTTCCACGGCCCTCTTTCGGTTGTCCTCGTCGTCTGAGTTGTACAGATATCCAGGGCTATGGGTCGAAACCACCGAGACACCCTGCTTCTCGCACTCTGATCTCACCCATGAGAGATACTTCCGGTCGTCGACGCCCAAATGGCCGGGATTGCCAAGTCCACAGACCTCGATTCGGGTGATGCCAATCTTCCGCAGCTTCTCGATGTCCTCGGCCCGCAGGAGACGGTCCCGTGGGAAGGGGATTGTCGACGATCCCAGCCGCGCTTCGATCTCTTCAGCGGTCCAGTCAAACGACGAATCGGATTGTGAGTTGTCAGTCATGTCCGTTCCTCCAGAAGTGGCATCCACCACATTTGCATCCCTCTCTAATTTTTTCAGGCGCGCTCTCCCGCTCTGTCACTTGTAATTCCCTTCGCATAACCCTGCCTCTGGGGGAAGTATAGGCTAGGGCCGTCAACAGGGGCGTGCGCAAGAAAGGAAAGGTAGCCCGCCAGCGTGGGCGCCCTTACTAGAACCACGTTGCCATCCCTGATCAACACCGCAGTGGCCCGCTCCCTCAACCGCGTCCCCGAGGTCATTCACCCTCCACCGTCCCGTGGAGCTCCTAGCGCCAGCGGGGATTCAGCAGCACTTCGTCCCATACTTCGTTGAAGTCGAGGGACTCCTTGTCTGCCCAGTCGATCGCATCGGCCTCAGTCTTCTCCAACGTGGTCTTGAAGACGACCACAGGCGACTTGAGGGACCCGCCGCCTCGGCCGACCTGCGAGCCCGGGGTCATCGCGCGGCCCGACAGGTCCACCTGGGCCAGATCGTCACAGCCCGCGGTGTACAGGCGCTCGTACGCGTCCCGCATTTGCATGTCCATGTCGGCCTTCTTTTCGGCAACGATCTCGGAGTCGTCGACGACGAATTCGAGCGTGACCCAGATGCCGCCCTGACGCCGGTCTCTGGCATCAGGCTCATAGAAGAGCCGCGGGATCTCTTCGACCGTGACGCCGGAGAAATAGTCGCTGGCGATGGCGACTAGGACCACCTTCTGCTCCGCAATCGATTGCCCCGGACCGCACTCCAGGCCAGTGACCGGCACGTCCGGGCTGGAGCCAATCGTGGTCGGCGCGGCCGCGGCGGCGCCAAGGGCCAGGGTAGCTGCCTCATCGGTGTCACTGCCATTGCAGCCGGCTAGCAGGATGGCGAACACGAACGCGGCACCCAGGCTTGTCGCCCTATACGTCACATATCGACTACAGGGAGTCATCACGCCATCCCCTCTCGGAGGCTACGAAAGGTACAAACTGCACTTACTGAACAAAAAAATCCAACGGCAGCGATTGGTGGAAGCGCAAATGCCATGCCAATTCCCCATAACAACATGAGGACGAGTGTGATGTAAGTTAGGTTCTTTTTGATTAAGTTATTCATTGGTTTCATCAGTCACCCTCAAATCGGACAAGACTCTCTGGGTCTGGGGCTATAATCAGCGCGGCCAACTCTGTGATGGTACCACCACAGACAAGAACACCCCTATCCAGGAATCGACAGGAGCGACCAACTGGTCCAATATTGTCGCGGGAACAGCGCACACGGTGGCTCTCAAGTCGAGCGGCACTCAGCCTACGCCCACATCTATACCTACAGTATCTAGCTGGGGTCTGGCGGCACTAGCCGCTACGCTACTCATGATGACGACCATCCTGCTGCGACGGACCTCAGGCCATAGACCCGCCACTAGGCCGTAGCCCCATAGGCTATGCTACCTTAGAGGCAGGGTCATGCGGGGCATCCGCCCCGCAATAAAGGTTAACCGAATCGGGCTAGCGCCACTTGAGATTAGGACTATGAGCTACTATCTCTCGAAACGACCGTACTTCTCAGGCCATCCAGAGACCTGCACGTGCGTCGATTGTGAACGTACTAGGGAGAGGAATTGGAGGACCCACCGAGAAGAACAGCAGGAGTGATTCTGCTATGTTTGGGATTCGCGGTAGGCATAATAGTGGGACTCGTTATCCTATCGTTGCTCCCAGAGCCGGCACAAGAATGGGCGGATTCGGGTCAGGCAAGGGTTGTTGATGTCCGGGAAAAAGTAGCAGAATTGTTCTCAGGGGAGAATTCACCTAGTTCCAATTAAGCGTCAATTCAAAAAAACTTACGCTCACTTTACAATAAGCTTACAATTCATGACGATAACCACCGCTCCTACATCCCACAGTCCCCCCTTTCCCCCCCGGAATGCCTGGCACGGATAAGCCCTGGCTACTGCCAGTATACCCTCGGGCCCTCTTCTCCCCCCCCCTAGGCGTATACTGCCCCCAGAGGCAGGGTTATGCTCAAAGGCATAAAAAATACGGTTGTACTGGTACTGGGATGCGCGCTGGTTGCACTTATGTTGGCGCGTGGAGAGGCACACCAATGAGTGCGAAAAGAATCACTTTCCTAGGGTTAGCTCAAGCCGTGGGAACTGTTCTATATGTGATGCTTGTGGTTTTTGTGTTAATTAACCTGCCCCTCGAGGATGATCCAGGTCATCAACCCTCACAATTATTGGAATTCATGGCTCCCGTGGGACTGCTCCTACTGTTTATTGCATCAGCATCCATCAGTGCCTCTCTGGTTTTTGGATATCCTGTGATACTGGCTCTACGACGGCGGGTCAAAGAAGCTGTTCTTTTGGTAGCAACTACTGTCTTGTGGATAGTGCTGCTTACGTTGGTAGCACTGGCTACCATGTTGGTCGTGGCGAGCCATACATAGGTGCAACGTGGGCGTGAAGATATATCCCTCTACCCCTAGCTACTACCAGCCTCGCCTAAGCCCCATCCCCTTGCCCCCTAGGCTATACTGCCCCCAGAGGCAGGGTTATTTGGGGTGGATACTAGAACGTAATGCCTAGGAGTCCCATGGGAGATTAGGTACAACTGGGGATGCATCCTTATCTCGCCTCCTTGTGATTTGGCGATAGATTCATTGACCGACTCAAGCAACATAGAACGAGAAGTAGAGGTATGAGCATGACTATAGTGAATTTTCTTTCAGACATTCGCAACGCAGCAATTGCTAACGCAGTGATTGTCGTCTTTCACGTCTATATCGCTTTCGCGATCGAAGGAGTAAGTTTCCTTGTCATCGTCCTTCCGATTGGCGGCCTGATTGCTGCGGCATATTTCGTCAAGGGCAAGATTGGAGCTGCCTTACTTGCTCTTCCGACACTTGGCTATCTATTTGTTGTGCCAGACATTGTTGAGGGATTAATAACTTTGGATACCGATGATGACGTTGGATACTTCTTCTATCTGATAGGCCCGTTCTGGTTATTCACTATCCTGCTAAACATCATGTCTATCGTTGCTGAGGTACGAGGAACTAGCAAATACGCAAATAGCTAAAATTGTTTTTAGCCGTTTGAACCCCTATAAGCCTGCGCTTCAAGAGCCTAATCACAGTAGCAGGCCTAGCGGAGATGCGTTATCATGATTTGGGGCACGGAGCGACCTCACTCATGGCTGCCCAGGGCGTACCGGCGAGGATAGCAATGGAGGTCTTGGGTCACGCCCAAATTAGCACCACCATGAACATCTACGCCCATATTGCGCCCGAGTTTCAGAAGGAAGCCAGCGAGAAGGTCTCGGCTGCGCTCTGGCCTGGAGTATGAGACGCGCGTTGGTGTCAAAAGTGGTGTCAAATGGCTTAAGTGCAAGCCACTATCAGGCTTGGAACGGCTTCGTAGACTGCACGCCCCTGTAGCTCAGGCGGATAGAGCATCGGTTTCCTAAACCGAGTGCCCGGGTTCGAGTCCCGGCGGGGGCACTTTTCCTCTCCAGCGCATCACGAAGGCGTCCGAGGGTTATATCCCGGGACGCCTTTATTAGTCGTAACGGCCGTTTTGGTCACAAAATGGTCACGAATTCCCAGCGACCGCATTTCCCAGCACTTCGTCAATCCTCCGAGCAGCCGCTTCTTCCAGCCCCGGCATCACATGAGAATACGTATCGATGGTGAGGGTGATGGAGGAGTGTCCGAGCGCAGACTGGACGACCGCAGGGTGTACGTTGGCTGTCAGCAGGGCTGTAGCAAATGAGTGTCGGAGGCCGTGGAATGTCCCCTTAGGCAGCTCGGCCTCATCAACGATGTGGCGGAACTCATGGCTCAGGTTGTCCGGGTCGATGGGTACGCCATTATCCGTGGTGAAGACGTAGTCGGCCTGCTTCCAGGCTGGCCCGGCCTTGAGCCGCATCTCAATCTGTCTAGTCTTCATAGACTCTAGCACCGACACCGCCGACGGGCTGAGAGCTACCGACCGCCGCGAACGATGTGTCTTGGGCTGACCTTCGACTACCCCATGGCCGTAGATGCGTTGCCGAGTCCTGACAACCCTGAGCCTCGCTGACCTCAGGTCTATGTCGGGCCACTTCAACCCAGCAAGCTCGGAACGCCGCATACCTGTCAGG
>JASLXL010000160.1 GCA_030740335.1 SAR202 cluster bacterium
CCACGAAGGTGCCGCTGCCGGTCAGCAACGTGAACGATGAAACATTCCAGTGATCCCAGGCGAGGTAGACACCAGTTACGACCAGCACCCCAATCGCAGCCCATGCCATCGGACGGAAGCGACGCCCCATCAGCCTGAGGAGTAAGACGGCCTGTGGTCTCGGGATAGCCCCTGAACGGGTCAGAGGAACGATCACGATCACAAGGAACAGCGTGCCACCTATCCAGATGATCGCGGCGAGCAAGTGCAGCAAGACGGCTAGTTGATACAACGTGTATTGGCACCCTCGGCCTTAGCTTAGGGTCCCATTCTTCGGCAAGCAAGACCACAAGTCAAACACTATTTCGAGGGCAGGGGAGGCTTTGGCAGGTACGGACAGGGGACACTGGCAGCACGAATTCGAAAAAGCTGCTCCCGCCCGAACAAATGCAGAAGCTCGGCATCGCTGTAGGGTACGAAGCCGGGTGGTATCTTTGGAAGGTCAGCCTCGCTGCGGTAAAACGCCACGCAATCTCCTGCCGTTGTTGCCCAGACCAGACAGACTCCCTCGTCCCAAACTCTCCGCTCGATTTCCACCAGATCACTCTCATCCTGATTGTCACCTGGACATTCCCGGCGATTGAGGGCTCCGGATGACTAGGAAGATGGCGGCCGCAAACACATAGATTGCCGAGCAGGGAATCAGGACCCAGTAGTAGCTCTCCGTCACATCGAAGACTCTGCCGGCGGCTACCGGTGCAGCCAGCGCCCCAAGACTGACCATTGTATTGATGCTGCCCCTGATCGTCGCAAAGGAGGCCGTACCGAAGTAGTCCCCCACCATCGCCCAGGTCAGGCCCGCGGCGCCGTCCGTGATCGATAGCGCAACTCCGAAGGCGATCATGAACGGCAACTTCCCAGGCGCGTATAGCAGGAACAAGATGCTCCCGGCACCCACCAACATCGCTATGACCACCAGCTTACGCTTGGCCCAACGATCCCCGAGCCAGCCCATCAAGAATCGGGTTGCGATTGCAGCCAGCGAGCCAGAGGCGATAACCACCCCACCGACCCCCTCCCCCAGTCCTTTCCAGACCATTAGTGGAAGAATGTGAACGATGACACCGGAACCGGCAGCTATTCTCAACGTCAACCCAATGGATAGGAGCCAGTATGACCATGTTCTGGCTGCCTCTCGGAATCCGAAGTTGACGCCGGAGGCCCGCCTGAGCGCTATCTTTTTTGGCTCCTGAACGCCATCCGGTGTTTGTTCCAGTTCTTCGGGTGAATTGCGTACCATGGACGCCAGCGGGATACCCACGACTAGCAGTACTAAGCCCGAGACGATGGATGCCACCCTCCATCCGTGGTTCACGACCATGTAGGCAACAACTGGTGTCAACACGCTGCCGCCTATGGCTATACCCATGGAGATAACCCCGAACGCCGTACCGCGTCTGCGCACAAACCACCTGGTAACTATCGCCGCAGAGCAGTTGTGGAATCCCGAATTCGCGCCCAACGAGATAATGCCGATGAAGATCAGCATGAAGACTGTGTAAGAGTTGGCCAGCGGGAGAAGCAGAAAGCCGACACCTGCCAGGGCCGCCCCGATGACCATCATGATCCTTGGTCCCCACCGGTCGATGAATATTCCCGTAATCGGGCTCTGAAGCCCACCCTCAAGGGCTGACAGGCCGAATACGAGGGACGTGGAGGCGTGACTGAGTTTCAGATCTCGGGCCAGAGCCATGAAGTAGACGGTGAACCCGCGGCCATAGAATCCCGAGAGTAGCGCGTTCAGCGTGGCCCCAATGGCAGCAAAGCGCCAACCGTGGAAGGGGGGAGAGTCGAGAGAGGCTCGTTTGCCTTTCAACCGGGAGTCCACATGCGCATTCCCAGGCGATTTCGGCAAGAGTTCAACCTTGGCTTGCCGTTGCGCCAGGCACTATCACCCGCACCCTATATAGTGAGGTCGATGCAGTGATGAACATACTGCGAAGGTCGTCTTCACCCCAGGTGAAGTTGGCTGCACCCTCCGGTATATAGATGATTCCGAGACTCGTCGCATCGGGAGCGAAGTAGTGAATGCCACCGGGCCCCGTTGTACACAAATTGCCTTCGCCATCGATCTTCATCCCGTCGGGCACACCCTCCCGATCGCCCGTCACTTCGGCCCAAACACGGCTGTTGGAGACTGAGCCGTCGGCGTTCACGTCGAATACGCGGATGTGATTCTTCATCGTATCGTTAACGAACAGTCGAGATTCGTCAGCCGAGAAACACAATCCGTTGGGTTGGTCGAAGTCGGATGCAAGGAGTATTAAGTCGCCGCTCTCGGCATCAAGCCGGTATACGCCCCGAAAGTCCAACTCCGTCTCCCTGGGCACGCCGTAGTACTCATTGCGTCCGAATGAGGGGTCGGTGAAGTAGATGGAGCCGTCGCTTTTGACAATGATGTCGTTTGGGCTGTTGAGCTGCTTGCCATCGTAATGGGTTGCTAGGACGGTGATCGAGCCATCAGGCTCAGTCCGAGTGACCCTGCTGGTGGCGTGCTCACAGGTAACCAGCCGGCCTTGACGATCGTAGCAATTGCCGTTGGCCATGTTGCTCGGTTGACGGAAGGCCTGGATTCCACCGTCCAGCGTCCACTTTCGCATGATGTTACCAGGCAAGTCGCTGAATATCAGGTGATTCTCGGCTCGGGTCCACACCGCTCCCTCCGTGAAATCGAAGCCAGTGGCCAGCTGCTCGATATCCACGTCCTCGCCTACTATATCCCGGAAGC
>JASLXL010000161.1 GCA_030740335.1 SAR202 cluster bacterium
GACCTGGGAACGGCGCGCGTCGGTGCGCTCCCGGTTCTGTTTCTCGATCTCCGCTGCCAAAACCCGCGAGCGTAGAACAGCCATGGCCTTGTTCTTGTTCTTGAGTTGGGATCGCTCGTCCTGGCAGATAGCCATTAGACCCGTGGGTATGTGAGTAATACGGATCGCTGTAGCAACCTTCTGGACATTCTGGCCGCCGTGTCCGCCGGCATGGAAGACGTCGATCTGTACGTCTTCGGCGTCAATCTGAACGTCGACCTCCTCGGCCTCCGGCAGCACCGCAACCGTGGCCGCCGAAGTGTGGATCCGTCCGCTCGACTCGGTCGTGGGAATACGCTGTACCCGATGAACACCACTCTCGTGTTTAAGACGGCTGTAGGCGCCTTCCCCTTTGATCTGGAAGACGATTTCCTTGATGCTGCCGACTCCCGTTTCGTTGCTATGCACTATCTCGAGGGCCCAGTTTTTCTGCTGGGAGTATTTCATATACATTCGATAGAGGTCCCCGGCGAACAATCCAGCCTCTTCACCACCGGTGCCTGCACGAATCTCCATGACGATGTTCTTGTCGTCGAGGGGATCCTTCTCGACCAGCTCCGCCTTCAGCTCTTCTTCAATGCGAATCTTCTCTTCCTCAAGTTCGGCAAGCTCCTCACGGGCGAGGGAGGCCATCCCTCGATCGGTTTCGTCGTGGGAGATGGCGCGGGTATCTTCGATATCCCTGGCCACCTGTCTGGCCTTCATTGTCAGAACCGCCAGATTCCTGAGGGACGCGTGCTCCTTTGCGAGGGCCTGAACACGGCTGTAGTCTGCCGCAATCTCCGGGTCAGCCATCTGGTCTTCGAGCTCTTTGTAGCGTTCCTCTATGTCTTCTAGCTTTTCTTGCATTTTCTATTTCCCGACCACACTGGGAGGCTACGCGCAACCCCATCTGGTCAATTCACCTGTCCCCCGTCAATAGGAATAAGTGGAGATCATGCTATGTGATTATGAAACGATTTGATCTTGCTCAATTTTCTCGCCAGGTAGCGTTTCCAGCCCAGCCTACGACGCGTGTGCCGCACAGCTAGGATGGAATCAGCGCCGCCACCAAATCGTCCCTCGGAATTTCACGTTGCTCTCTATCGCCCAGATTGCGAAGCATGAACGAGCCGCTCTCCAACTCACGATCGCCGATTATGACAGCGTGAGTAGCGCGGATGAACGATGCGTAGCGAAGTTGGCTCTTCAGACTTCTGCCGGGAGGCGCCAGGACTGCGGCAATCCCGGCCCGACGCAGCTCCGAACAAAGCTTCACGCCCGCGGACTTGGACTCGTCGCCCATATGGGCAACGATAATCTTGTTCCCGGCAATTTTCGTGATGGACTCATCATCACTGGGAATCGCGACGAGTACGCGCTCTATTCCCAGTGCAAACCCAATCCCGGGAGTGGGCCTCCCACCCAGGAGTTCTATCAGCCCATCGTAGCGTCCGCCAGCCACCAAAGTGCTCTGCTGCCCGTCGGAAGGAGGCACGATTTCGAACACCGTCCGCGAATAGTAGTCAAGTCCCCTAACCAGTCGCTTGTCGATCTTGTACGACCGTCCTGCGGCATTGAGGTCACCCAGCAGGGCATCCCAGTGTTTTGAACAGTCGCCGCACAGATAGTCGACACTACCGGGTGCGGCTTCGATCAGCGGCTGGCACTCTCCGTTTTTGCAGTCCAGTAGCCTCAGAGGGTTCGTCTCAAGGCGACGTTTGCAGTCATCATGCACCAGTTCACTTACCCGTGAGCGGTAGTAAGAACGCAACTCGTCGATATACCCAGGTCTACACATAGCATCGCCGATGGAGTTCAACAATAGTGTTACATCTTTGACTCCAACAGACTCCAACACGGACCATGCTAGGTCGATGACCTCGGAGTCTACTGACGCGTCAGCCTCCCCTATGACCTCGATGCCAAACTGGTGAAATTGCCTGTATCGGCCAGCCTGAGGCCGATCGTATCGGAAGAAATCACCCATGTAGAACAGGCGAACCGGCTGCGGCAAATTGTGCATGCCATGCTGGAGATATGCGCGACACACGGGAGCCGTTCCTTCGGGGCGCAGGGAGACCAGGTCTCCCCCCCTGTCTTCGAACGTGTAGGTCTCCTTCTCGACAATATCCGTGGCCGCGCCAACACTCCTTACAAACAGGTTGGCGTTCTCGAACGCAGGCGTATTAATGCGTTCGTATCCGAACTTAGCGGCAACTTCTTCAGCCCTGGATTCGAGGAAGCGCCAGTATACCTGCTCCTCCGGGAGTATGTCACTGGTCCCTCTTGGCGCCTGGAACTGTTTCTGGCTCACTTTTCGGGTCTGCCCTTGCGAAAGATATTACATAGGCGGAGGACTTCACAAGCCCTTCAAAAAGGGTACCACATGTATCAGGATCCAGTGACTGTAAGACACCTGCTCCAGATTGCGAGTCCACCTCCTTTATGGCTATAATCGGTGGACGGCTCGGCCGCCCCAGGAGGTGACGTGACCCTAGTAGAAGACCTCATGGTGAAGGCGTCAGAATACCTTCCACAGGACAAGATAAGCTCCATCAAGGAAGCCTACCGCTTCGCGGAAGCTGCCCACGAAGGACAGGTCCGCAAATCCGGGGAGCCCTTCATCGAGCACCCACTAAACACGGCGTTGTATCTGGCAGACTTGAAGCTGGACTCTACCGCGTTGAGTGCTGCCCTTCTCCACGACGTGATGGAAGACTGTGACGTCCCCTTCGATGAACTAAGCAACCGGTTCGGAAACGATGTCGCCAAACTCGTGGACGGCGTCACAAAGCTGACCAAGACAGAGCTCCAGATGGACGGAACCGGCCCACAATTGTCCGCGACCACGGACAACGACGCCCAGGCGGCAACCATCCGGAAGATGCTGATGACCATGGCCGAGGACATCAGGGTGGTACTGATAAAGCTGGCGGACCGGCTCCACAACATGAGGACGCTCACGGCGCTCCCCACCAATCGCCGTGTTGCCATAGCCCAGGAGACCCTGGACATATATGCGCCGCTGGCCCATCGTCTGGGGATGTGGGAAATCAAGTGGCTGCTTGAGGATCTGGCATTCCAACATCTGAATCCCCAGAAGTACCGAGAACTGTCCCGGCTGCTCAGCACCAAGCGACGTGAACGCGAGGAGTACATTCAACGAGTAATCGAATTGTTGCAGTCCGAGTTGGAAGCCGCGGGAATTGCGGCCGAGGTCACGGGCCGCCCCAAGCATTTTTACAGCATCTACAAGAAAATGCTGACCTATCAGAGTCAGAACAAGGAGGTCGGCGATATATACGACCTCTTCGCGCTGCGAGTTCTGGTCACAGGGGTCAAAGACTGCTATGCGGCCCTCGGCACCGTGCACAACAGATGGAGGCCTCTGCCCGGGCAGTTCGACGACTATATCGCCAACCCGAAGGACAACCTCTACCAATCTCTCCATACAGCCATCCTTTGCGAGGACGCGTCCCCTGTGGAGGTCCAGATTCGGACCCACGAGATGCACCGGCTGGCGGAGTACGGCGTTGCCGCACACTGGCTATACAAAGAAGGCCAGCCCGAAGATCAGCACTTCGAGGAGAAAATGACATGGCTGCGCCAGATCCTGGAGTGGCAGCGAGATGTCAGTGGCGCCGCGGAGTTCGTCGAGTCTTTCAAGACCGATATCTTCCAAAATCAGGTATTTGTGTACACGCCAAAAGGTGAGCTCAAAGAACTACCGGCGGGTGCCACGCCACTCGACTTCGCTTTCCGAATCCACACCGACATCGGTTACCGCTGTATCGGCGGCAAGGTGAATGGCCGGCTGGTCCCTATCAACTACAGGCTTCAAAATGGCGACACCGTCGAGATCATGACGAGCAAGACGGTCCGGGGCCCCAGCCTGGACTGGCTCAACGCGAACCTGGGATACGTCAGAACGGCATCGGCCCGCGCAAAAGTTCGCCAGTGGTTTAACAAGCAGGCGCGGCGAGTCAATATCCAACGGGGACACGATATTTTCGTCAAACAACTACGTCGCCTAAATACTGATCTGGACGACCTGGACGTCGCCAAGTCGATGAACATGGACTCGACGGACGAATTCCTGGCCGCCCTTGGAAGTGGCATGATCACCACGACCCAGGTCGTCAACAAGCTAGCATCCCAAGAGGTCAAGCCCCAGGAAGAGCGTCTCGTGGCGCTGCCGAGCACCGGCCCTGGCTCCGGGATCACAGTTCTCGGCGTCGGAGACCTGCTCACACGCATGGCCCAGTGCTGCAACCCCATCAGAGGCGATAAAATCGCAGGGTACATCACACGGAGTCGTGGGGTCACGGTCCATCGTAGCACATGCCCAAACGTGGCAAACGAGAAAGAGACTGAGCGGCTCATCGACGTCGGATGGGGCCAGACTCAGACGCTGTACCCTGTGAGAATCAGGATAGAGGCCTGGGACCGGGTCGGCCTGCTTCGAGACATCACATCTCTGGTATCGGACGAGCGGGTCAACATCGCATCGTGTGTCTCCGAAGAGTTCGAGGACAATAGCGTCATTTCACTGACGGTGTACACCGACGGGATCAACCAGCTCGGTCGCCTGTTTTCCAAGTTGGAAGGGGTCGAGGGAGTGGCCCACGTTTCGAGGGCAACTTCCTGACAGCCAAGGGTCGGTTGTGTTCCATACGCACATAGCTGGTATAATGGTTTGTCCGACATTTCGGGAGGATCAAGAGATTGCCGAGTAAAAAGACTGCGAGGGTGCAGGAGAGAAGGCGTGTACGAATGGCGCCCCTTCGCACGAGAGCAAAGTCGTCCGTTTCGTCAGCGCGAAAGTTAATTGAGTCCAGCGAGGTCGAGGCTGCCGAAAAGGCAATCACGGTCGCGGTGGTTGCACTGGACAAAGCAGCCCAGAAGGGCGCAATCCACAAGAAGAACGCATCACGGCGCAAATCGCGTCTGATGAAGCAACTCGAATCGGCGAAGAGCGACTAGGCTTTTATGGCCAAGTCCCGTCCCGCAACACCTGAGACGCCCCTGCAGGGGCGTCTCTCGCTTTGTTATCTGCCCCAACTGCCATAGCTCCTTAAAGAGCGCTGCCTGTTCTACTTGGCGCGATGCCATAGTCGCGAGTCCCTTACGCTCGTACACAATTCGGATGACTCACCAACCGTCAGACCATTAATCGTGGTGGGTCGAGCGACTTCAGATCAGGCCTAGCTCGCCTTGACACTTAGGCAAACGTCTGGTACATTTGTTCCGCACATGTGTACTCATAGAGAGTGAGGGGACTGATGAAAAAGAAGCTATCGCAGCGGCAGCAGCGGATGCTCTCGTTCATAAACGAGTTCATGGGAGAGCACCAGTACCCGCCCACGGTGCGCGATATTCAGGGCGGCTGCGACATCAGCTCCACCTCCGTGGTGGACTACAATCTGCGCATACTGCAACGCGAGGGCTATCTGCGACGTGAGGCCGACGTGTCGCGGGGCATCGAGCTGTTGGGAAGTGGCGGCAAGCCTTCCAGATTTGGCATGGTCTCCGTACCAGTTGTGGGCAGCATCGCGGCCGGCGACCCATTACCCACCCCGGCTTCAGGTTCCTGGCATACCGAGGCGGTTGACAACATTGAGTTGCCAACATTTCTCACCAAGGGCAAGGAAAATGTATTCGGCGTGAGGGTGAAGGGCGAATCGATGATAGATGCGCTCGTAGCCGACGGCGACCTCGTCCTGTTGGAGCCCGTTGCTCAGCCCGAACAGGGCGATATGGTAGCGGCATGGCTCCAAGACCGTGAAGCGGTCACGCTGAAGCATTTCTCCATTTCAAACGGTATGGTAACACTCCACCCTGCCAATGCGACGATGGAACCCATTACCGTACCGGCGAGCAACGTCGCTGTCCAGGGACGTGTCGTCGGCATAGTCCGAACGATGTAGTTTCGACAACGAGCAGCATTCCGAAAATCAGGAAAAGGCCGGGCCAGGTGCCCGGTCTTTTCTATTGGCCAGCGTGATAGAGTCAATCGCAAACGGTATGATCAGGAGCGAGCATGAGAATCCCCATCACCATGTGTCACGGAATTCGATCGGCAGGCGAGAAGCCGCTGACGGTTGAACACCTAGACAGGCTTGTCGGCATCGCGGCGGAGTTGGGCTTCGAATCCATCGGGTACGACGAACTGGCAGCATGGCGCGACGGCGTCGGCGTATTGCCGGAGCGGCCAATCATGTTCGATTTCGACCACCCGGTGCGGTCAATGGGCTACGAGGTTCGTGAGGTGCTGGCAAAGTACGGCTACGCTGGCACCCTGTTCATCTACACCGGGCCTCTGGATCCGACATGGACCGGGCCGCAACCCGGAACGTCTGATACCGACGATCTCCTTACCTGGGAAGAACTGGGAACGCTAATGGGGGCAGGGTGGGGCATTGGCGCTCACACCTCATCCCACCCCGACCTATCGGCGCTGAGCATCAAGGACCCGTCGCGGAAAATGTTGCGGGAGGAATTGGACCGATGCAACGACGCCATCCAACGACATCTTGGCTTCTTCCCAAAAGACTTCGCCTTTACCTCGACTACATGGAGCAATGCGGCTGAGGCCGAGGTTATGAAACGCTACCGGTTCGGACGCCTATGGATCATCGGCTCGGAGTACAAGGCCGACGGTAAGCCAATCAGGTACGCCGACCTTGCGGGCATTGCCGGGCCAGACGAGGCGGATGGCGGCCCGCCTTCGGCGGCCAGGTACATCACCATGGAGTCGCATCCGTACCGACTGCCATCGATGGAGCTACAGCAACTGGTCCACGAGCCGGCTGCATTCCGAAGGTACCTGGAAGGTGCATTAGTCGAATAACGCAGGACTAGAGAGGCTTTACTCTGCATTGACGCCCGTCACCCCACAGCGGTATCATAGGTAGAGAGCGCTGGGGACATGGAGGGTGGAAAATGCCGTTCCGAGTCGGACCTACCGAGCTAATAATTATCCTAGTCGTCGTCATGATCATCTTCGGTGTTGGCCGATTGCCTGAAATAGGCGGCGCGATGGGCAAGGCGATACGTGAGTTCCGCTCCAGTGTATCGGGCGCCAAGGGTGATGACCCTGAGGACCAAGAGGCGATCGAGTCAGGCATGGAGAGCGGCAAAAAGAGCTAGTCTGTCCACACCATTAGTAGTAATTGAGCTTCCAATGCCCCGGTGGATGCCGGGGCATTTTTGTTTGTGGAACTGCCAGAGAATCTGGCGCCACCGGACCAGCCATGTCACCATGAGCGGATGCGAAGGGTCCGGGGAAGCGGATCCCCGTTTCGGCGGCATCATAGGTTCTTGGCCCCCACCCCAGATGCTTCGTCGGGGACTCCTCAGCATGGCATTTGGGTCGGAGCCCATTTCCAACGCCGAGACCCAACACCAGACACCCAAAGCCCGTCCTACTGCTTGGTGTCCAACTCCAATCCTCTTTCGATGGCACGTCGGCGCTGACGACCACCGAGCTTGGCCAGCCACACGCCTGCCTCGTAGAGGATTATTATGGGCAGCGCTACGAAGGTCTGGTTGACGGGGTCGAACGTGGGAGTAATGATAGCGCCCAGTACGAACGCTACGACGACTGCGTACCGCCGCTGTCCCTTCAAAAACTCGTGGCTAACGACGCCAATACGCGACAAGAAAAATAGCACCACCGGAGTCTCGAACACGACCCCCATCCAGAACAGCAGTGAGATCATCAGGTTGGCGTAGTTGCCGATCCGAATGTAGGGTGTTGCTATCTCGTTCCCAAAACTTAGCAGGAAGCTAACCGCGGGAGGGAAGAGAATTCGATACCCGAAGGCCGCGCCCAGTGCGAAGGAGAGCATGCTCAAAGGCAGCAGCGTGTACAGGTAGCGCCTTTCGCCGGAACTGAGACCTGGGGCTACGAACATCACCAAATGAAACAGGATGAAAGGCGTCGAAATGGCCAGTCCTGATAGCAGTGACACCTTCATCGCTATTCCGAGGAACTCGGTCAGCTCGGTGTATATGGGCTGGCCCTCGGGAATCCCGGCAAACCCCTGAGCTGGGACCATGAGGAACTTGAGAATCTGCTGATGGAACACGAAGGACACGCCCGTTGAAACGGCCACAAAGATCGCCGACGTGGTCATTCTGCGGCGAAGCTCGAGCAGGTGCTGGCTAATCGAAAGCGCCCTGTCGCTCATTTCGTGTTTCGCTCTGTTGAGGCTCCAGACTCGGATCCGTCACTGCCAGACTGCTCATTCGGGGTGACCGATCGCTCCGACTCAGCGACTCTCTTGAATGCAACGGGCCCTTCGGCGTGTTCGTGTTGTTCCGGCTGCGCCTCTGGGCCAGGCCCGTCACCATCGCTCCCCAGGTTGGGTCCTGCGGGTAACTTCGTCTCCGCACCACTCCTGAAGGCAACGGGCTCATTGGCAGGCGCCTTGGCCGCATTTGGATCTGCCTTTATCGAAGAAGGGCCTGCAACGGTTCGATGCCATTCCGATATCTGTGACGTGTCCTCTTCGTCGAGCATCATCTTAGGCAGGCTCTCGGCCATGCGCCCCACCTCCCTGGTCGCCTTACCGAGCATCCGGGCGGCCTTGGTCATGCGTTTGGGGCCAAGGACGATGAACGCCACCAGCAGCACCACGACGATCTCCATGGAACCCATTCCCAGGAAGTTCACGGGGTATGGGCCTCCAATCGCTGTGACAGTACGCAATCGACGCACTCAGGTGGAGGTCGCCAGCCGCTCCTAAGCTCCAAGCGAGCGGAAAAACCATCCAGCAGCGTCATTACCTCGCACAGCGGAAGGCC
>JASLXL010000162.1 GCA_030740335.1 SAR202 cluster bacterium
GCAGTTCGTCGATGTGGAGACGCTGGAGTTTACGTTGAAGACGCCGTGGGCTGACGGTACTACGTCGCTGCTGCTGAGCCCCCAGGAGCTGCTGGAGAAACTGGCGGCGCTGGTACCGCCGCCGCGGCTGCATCTGATCCGTTACCATGGCGTGCTGGCGCCGGCGTCGCCGGATCGGGCCCAGATCGTACCTGGCCCCAGTGCTCTGACGGCGGCGTCTGACGATGGAGGGTGTGGTCAGACCGACAACCCTGGCCGGCATCGCCACCGGGTCGAATGGGCTCGGCTGCTGGCCCGCGTGTTCCAGATTGAGGTGACGGTGTGCCCCGCCTGCGGCGGCACGATGAAGATTATCGCTGCCCTGACCGATGGGGCTTCGGTGCTCGTGGTATCTGGCGGGTGTCGGCCTGCCATCACGGGCGCCGCCGATCGCGCCGGCGCGGATCGACCGACAACTGGAATTCGACGATGCTGCCTGAGATCCTCGTCGGCGGTCTGGCCGGGCACCCGTTCGTCGGGCACGGTAGGGAAGGGACATCGGTGTGCGCTGTTGGTCGTGATCAGCCAGTTGCAGGACGGGTGCAACTGCCTCGTTGTGCAGAAAACCTTGCTCGTGTTACCAAATGCACCGCTATATACGACCTGGAGGCCAATGGTATCGACCAGACCAGCCTATGAGCCTTGTCCGAGGGCACCGAACTCACCATAATGGGCCCTTGTAATTCCTAGCCGTACCGCCTTCGCCCAGACGGACGGAATGGGGGAGCACGACGGCCCTCCCCATGCTCGTCATCATGCCGCCGCCCGATGTTGAAAAGCCGTTGTTGATCCATCGTGGCAAGCAAGTTGCGGTTGTGGTGATGCGCATCACGGCGTGAGTGAGGATAAAGGGTGTATTTGTTAGTGAGTCAAGGCAGCATGCAGGCCTGTATTGGGCACTGCTGCAGTTATTTTCACCGCAGTGGGCCTGAGAACCCGGTTGGGTGTGGTCGATGGCGTCGATGGTGAAGATCAGCGCCGGGTGCGACGGCTGTCACCTGCCGACCGTCCTGAGGGGGGACACGAGACACTTCCCCCCGGCCGTTGACTTGAGATCGGGCGTCACTGCCTCAGGCAGTCGAGGCGGCGTAGTCGATGTCGAACTCTTGTTGTGGCTGCCTACCGGCCGGGCGAGCGGTGGGGCGCGGGCGGGTAAGCCGACGCCTTGCAGGTAAAAAGTTATTATCATATAAGAGGATTACTACTTATTTTGTTGCCGGCGGGATTGGTTGCCCTATCGTTGGGCGGCCAGGCTCCCGCGACCGCAGTGCTGTTGCATAGCACGGTGCCCAGCTAAATGCCGTTCGCTACAGGAGTTCTACCATGATTCGTCTGATCTTGTCGCTCGTATTCCTCTTCGTCATTGCGTTTGGCTCCGACGTCACCCACGCACAAAATACCCAGACCCTGCGGGGGTATGTAAGTGCTGTGGACGACTTTAACGGCACCATCACGTTGTCTTCAGACCCGATCCGCTTGAGTCCAACGGCAGAACTGTTCGAGAGTCAATGCGGTAGCCAGGCCCGGGCAGTTGATCGCGACTGGTTGGAAAATGAGCTCGCAAGTTATGACGTTCATCTTGCGGTTAAGGTTCACTACACGCGGGATGGCAAACCTCAAGCCTACGAGGTATACGCACATCCGTGTGATATCCAAGACCAGGTAATTTGGGGCAACCTTGTAGAAATAAAAGACTTAGATGATGGAAGCGTCGGTCTTGTAATGTCTGGGAATTCCCTGTCTGTGGCGTTTGACGCGCCGATCTACAGGGGACCTGATTTCGAGGAGATCTGGCTTGAGGACATCCAGCCGGGCGAATTCGTAGAAATGGTCAGGCGCTGGGACGAGTGGGGCGAGGCCATTATCCAGGTCCATGTCGATCCGCCCGAGCCAGAGTTGGCATGGCCATCAGAAGAGCTTCTCATCGGCGCGGACAGCAACTTTCGATTCGACCACTTCTCGGTGCGCTGGACAGGGCAGGTGGAACCAAAATTTTCCCCGGAGCAGGAAGATTGGACGTTCATTGTCGACGTTGACGACGGCGTCAGGCTGTGGGTAGACGGCGAATTGATCATCGACGAGTGGTACCCTCAAATGAACGAACACTCAGGCGTGAAATCCGGTCTAAACACCCCGGGAAAATACGATATCGTGCTGGAGTACTTCGAAGAGCAGGGCGGCGAAACGATACGCCTCTTTTGGGAGAGCCCGAGCCAGCCTCGTCAACTCATACCCGCGGACCGTCTCTTCGCGCCTTCGGGCGGACAGGGCCTGCTCGGCGAGTTCTACCCCAACATGGAGCTTGAAGGCAATCGTCAAGGGAACGCGGCCTTCGAGCGCGTCGACCCCCAGATCAACTGGAAGACGGACAGGAGTGATGAATCGTGGGTTTGGGAGGGGTTGGTATATGTAGATCCCGTTTCACTCGAGGCCCGAGAAGTGCGAAACCTGGCCTTCACTGAGGACACCTTTTTCTACGATGCCGACGGCTTTCCCCTGGAAGCCAAGGACCTCCTGTCCGGGGACCGAATCGTCGTTCAGGCTACGTGGCGCCCCAACAGTAACATCCCAGAGGCTTTCGAAATCCAGATAAACGACCCCAATATGGGGTTTGACTGGCCCGAGCAAACAGATCCGGATGTCTGGATAACGGAATTCATCTTTGTGCGAGTCGACGGCAGCGACGAAATGGTCGTAATGGATCGCTGGGGGAGGACCCTGGCGATTGATGCCCTGATCGTCGACGATGAGACCGGGGACGAGGTACCGGTTGAGGCCTTGGACGGCTATCGCGAGACCTACGCCCGGATGAATATAAAAAGGCTCCCTCAGCAAGCGGACGGGAGTTGGGCTCCCGACATCGTTGTTGAGTTGACCCTCAACGCTTCCGTTCAATACGAAGAGCAGGATCAGCCCACAGAATTTTACGATGAATGGGTAGGTTCCGGCGTGGTAATCAGGACCGAGGCGAGAGGCAACCATAGTTCCCCTGCGGTCATCATGGAGGGACTCACGCTAGAGATGATGTCCCAGACCGAGATCCGCGACGAGGACGGTTTCTATATCTCCCTCGACGAGTTGCGCGAGGGAACGGAGATCCTGGTGGATCCCCTGGCCAGTTTGGACATGACCCGCGTCTTCGTCCGCTCGATCCAGGTCGATCCGTTCCGCAATGGACACTTTGAGATTCAACGCCCCCAGTTCACTACCTGGGTTGGTGCTATCCGGGACAACACGATCATAACCGAAGGCAACTATTACAACCTTTTTCAGGAGGCGATTCTGACGGACGGCTCAACGGGTGAGGAGCTGGAGCTTTCTGATCTGCAGGCAGGCGACCTCATAAGCTTCCGTTCACAGAACACCAACCGCGGTCCGTACTTTTCCGAGGTCGAACGCAATCCGACCAACATTGTGGGCTCGACTCAGCACGCCAACCGGCACGAGGGCGTAGTCTATGCCATCGACTTCGAAACCGGCTCCATCAGCTTTGAGGGCCCCAGGTTTCGCATAGTGCGTCAAACCAGGATCCAAGATGAGTTCGGCGACGACATTGAGGTCGACGATATTCCTCCTGGCACGCAAATCATCATTAATGGCTCCCCTTCCGCGGCGGGCGGCCCACCCGTAGCCAGGTCGATAGAGATTCCCGACTGGTCAAAGCACTACGATTGGGGCCAGGGCATGTGGCAAGCGTATTTTAACGGTGTCGAAGGCGACGAGCTCATCACCACGGAAGAACCGGTATACTTGGCAGTGGGTGCCGAGATTCTCCGCGGGTCCGGGGCGCCCGGCAACCTCAGTGACATCCGGCTGAGAGAGAGCCCAGTGACTCTCTACATCGCGTACCCTGCAAATGGAGTCTACAACCCCTTCGGCGGGGTGGCCACGCGGCTGATCATTGATCCACAGGAAGGCGGCGACACTGCCATGTTCCGACCGGTGGAAACCGGCGAAGTGAAGGGTGTCGTCAGCATGGTAGAATCCGACCGCCTGACCCTTGAGGGGCCGCTCGTGATCCTGGAAAGCAGAAGCACGATCCAGAGCATGGAAGGCGATGATATGCCAGCTGGAGATCTGCAAGAGGGGGATATCCTGCTCATCAGGTTCTTCTCGGCACCCGACGGACTGCGGGCTACGCGGGTCCGGGTGGTCGATCCAGAAAATGTGCCGCAGGGCCGGTCAGATGTGATCGTTTCCCCGTTCCTGGGCCTTGTCGACGGAGATACGCCCAACCCGAAGATGCTGCTGGCGGGTCCGAGCTTCACAGTGCTCGACGGGGCCGACCTGCGCGACGCGGAGAACGAGCCTATCGAACTGGAGCAGATCATACCGGGAATCGAGGTTCGGATCACCGCAAAGCCCGGGCCCGATGGCGCTGTGGCTTCTCGTATCAAGGTCGCCGGGGTTTTTTCCGGCGGCGCGCTTTTCGGAGGTGGAGGACTTAGTATCACCTCGACTTTTCCGGAGAAAGACGAGACGCTGGTGCCGACCAGCACGGTGGTCGAGATCACCTTCAACGAACAGGTGTTCAGTCTGTTCGAAGACGAAAGTTTCGACTACGGTCTCTTTCCCGAGTCCTTGGAATTCAGCGATTTGGACGTGACCCGCGACGGGAAGACCATCCTCGCCGACGTCGAACTGGAAGAAGACACCGTCTACCAGCTCTACGTGGCTTCCGAACGCTTCGGTCTCTTCACCCTCACCTTCACCACGGGCGAAGAAATGCCCGAGGGTGGTATCGAGGGACGCATGGACCTCGCCTCAGAGATCCCCTTCGACGCCATCCGCCCGGGCGAATCAGGTGTTTTTCTGGTAGGGGCCGACGATGAGGAGATGGAAGAGGAGTCCATCGTGCGCGGTGCGCCCTTAGAGCGAAACGGTTCCTATCGCTTCGAAAATGTCGAGCCCGGAGAGTACCTGGTCTTCGCCAGCGTTGTGGTCGAATTTGATGTTGACGAGGTCTTGGAACTCGTCGGCTTCTTCGACGAGGACGGCGACGGAGAACCGGATCCGATCCGCGTCGGTAGCCGCCGGATAAACCAGATCGACCTGATGATCGTGCCACCGGAGCCGATGGAAGTGCTGGAAAGTATTCCCGCCAAAGGCGATGTGAGTGTAGACCTGGAGACCACGATCGCCATAGAGTTCAGCGATATCCTGCGCATCGATCTGTTCGGCAACCCCGCGGTCAATGCCCACTTGTTGCCACCGCCGGTGGCGGGCAGTCTCTCGCCGGAGAATCTGGTCCTGGGCGATGACGGGTACACCGTATACGCCGACGTCGAATTGGAACGCAATACCACCTACAGCTTGCTGGTGCGCGGTGCCGAGACGGAGGATGGACTGGGCATCGACGAGCCTTCGGTTACCGTATTCACCACCAGTTCGAGACTGCCGACGGGAACCGTAGAGGGCCGTTTGGCGCTCCCGAAGGAGTTGAAAGGACGGGGGTTTATACAGCCTCCGGTGCAGTTGGCGTTGGTGCCGTTCCGTGACTTCGACCCGTTGGATCCCGACGTGGAAAATCTGGCGGTGGCCTCCACCCTGAGCCAAGACGGCAGCTACACGTTTGAGCATGTTACGTCCGCTCGTTACGTAGTCGTGGCCAAAGTCGGAGTCTATATGCCGCCCAATCTCAATCTGCCCAATCGCCTGGCGTCTGATTTCAACGTCCTCGAAGACCAGGGCCGCTTCGGCGGGAGTGCTCCTAACCACTACGTCGAGAGGAACTTCTTTGGGTATTCGGTAGACGCCAAGGGCGATCCACGCCCTGACGTGCGCACCGGTAGCGACGACGTGGACATACTGCTTCGCCCGGAGGACGTGCGCCGCGTGGCCTTGCGCGTGGTGTCGGTCGACCCGGCGCCGGAGGAGTTGGAAGAAGTATCCGAGGTCTTTGACCTCACACTCGAATTCAGCGAGCCCCTGGTGGTAAGCAGCAATTTCATCGAATTGGAGGCTGCGATCCGACCCGAACCGCTGTCCGGGCCGATCATGGACAACGTCGAGGTAGAAGACGGTGGTCGGGTCATCGTCTTCCGCGATATCGAACTTGACCCCAGCGAGGCCTCTCGCTTCTCGGTGGGTTCTGCCCGCAGCACCTCCGGACACGGGTTGCAAGAAACCTTCAAGCTGGTGATAGGCACCGCCGCCGAGGACGTGGTTCAAGGCGACGTGCAGGGCACCCTCGAGCTTACGGGCGGCGAGATCAGTACCGCGATGATTTTCCTCTATGACCCAGCAGACGATAAACTCAAGCCGCTGGCCGGCGTCTTGGTCGAATCCGACGGCAGCTTTCTCATCGCGGGCGTGTTCGGCGGCGCGTATTCGGCCTATGCCGAGATCAAGACCGTATCCGGCGATGACCTGTTCTTGCTCCTGGATCAGGACGAGGATGGACAACCAGACGTGTTCGACGTGAACGCGGACAGTAGTGAAGCCATTGGATTCCGAATCGAGATCGAGGAAGAGCAGGAGGTACCTGCCGGCGATGTGGTGCAGCTCTCCTTTGAAGAGACCTTGGACCTGGACGACGAGGTCGCGGTGGCGGAATTCAGCGCCACTTTTAAATTGGAGCTAGCCAGAATGTTGGGCATCGACCTAGACCGCATCGTCATCGTTGACCTGGTCGAGGGCAGCGTGATCGTCCATTTCATCATCAACGAAGACAGTGCGGACGAGGAAGCCCTGACTTCAGCGGTGGCGGTGGAAAACCTGGCGCTGTTGGTAGAGCAGGCACCCGCGTCACTAGCTAGTATCGGCACGGTCGTCGAGATGACAACCGTCGCCGCTGAAGATCTCAGTCCAGTAGCCGTCAGCCTCAATGCTGGCGCAACGATAACGCTGGATCTCGACATAAATGACGGCGACCAGAGCCTCGCAACACTGGAAGTTCCGGCCGGAGAAACCGTGCAGTTGGCCGTATACGGCAGTGATTTGGTCAACGTGACGGGCCTTTCGGTCATAGTCAGGTTTGACACCACACAGGCCGCCTTTATCAAGGCTACGGATGCCGGCGGCGAGGAGGGCAACATTCTGCGCTCCCAACCCGGTGCTACTGCTCTGTTCCTGCCGGCGAGCTTGAGCAACGACGGAGTTGAGTTCGGCGGGGCGATTCTGAGCCCGAACGAAAACACGGCCGGCACCGGCGAGGGGCTTCTCGGCATATTTACCTTTTCCATGCTGGAGGGCTACGGCGGCGCCAATTTTACGGTGGATCAGGTTCTCCTCGTTGGGTTGGGGGTCGTACAGGACACGCTCTTCACATCACACAGTGCGCTGGTAACGCCACCGCTGAATCTCATGTCGCAGGAAAAAGGATTGTTTTCCTTCGACTTCAATTCAAATTCTGGAGACCAGTCGCTGTTCCACCTGGGCGGGGTTGATGGGGGGGAGGAAATCAATGTCGAAGTCTATATCAACGACGTAACCGAACTCATTAATTACTCAATTATGATCAGTTACGATCCTCAACAACTGCAGTTTGTCTCGGTTTTAGAGAGCAGTTCCCTATTCCTAGGGCAGAACGGGGGCTTGGCCATTTGGATGCCCCCACTTTTGACAGAGAATACCGTCGAGTTCGGCAGTGCGATTCTAGGACCGAGCGCCGCGGTAATGGTTGATGGTTCGGGCCACATCGGCACGCTGTCTTTCTTCCCCACGGAAGCTTTTGAAGAGACCGATCTACTTGTCAAGGAGATATCGACCAAGCAGTTTGGCAGTGACCAGGTCAAGGTTAGCTCAGCCATATTCGCTCGCATGACTACTCGGACTATCGCCAGTTCGAGTTCGCCCACGGCCGACTTCGACGGCGACGGTGTGGTGGACTTTAAGGACTTCTTTATGTTCGCCGACGCGTTCGGCGCTGACGTTGTGGATCTGGACTACGACCTGGACGGTGACGGGAATGTCGGCTTGGGCGACTTCTTTGTGTTCGCCGATGCCTACGGCTCCTCGGCCAAGCGGATTATCGGACCAGACCTACTGGCCCTTGAGGGCCGCCTGGAACTGGACGCCGAGTCGACCGATGTCGGAGTGAGACTCGATCTGAGCACCCAGGCGCTCATGCTCAGAGGCTACGCCGCGGTAGTCGAGTACGATCCTGAGGCCTTTCTCCTGGTCGAGGTGACAGACGCACAGAGCGTCCTGCGCGGCGCAGAGGATCCGTCCTTGTTGCTGCAGGAAGAAGCCGAAGGCCAGGTACTCTTGGTCGGAAGTAGCACCGGCGGACAAAAAGCCGCTGCAGGGCTTCTGGCCCGGCTGCACTTCGAGCCTGTGAATCCGCAAGCCGAGGGGCTGTTCCGCATCCGTGAGGCGTTCGGACGTGACGCGGAGGGAAAGCTCGGCCAGTTGCTGGAGTTGGGACAGGTCAACGCCCGCTTTGGGCCCGGGGCTTTCGCGCTCCAGCCCAACTTTCCCAATCCCTTCAACCCCTCGACGACCATCCGCTACCAGCTAGCGGGGGACGGACCGGTGCGGTTGGAGGTTTTCGATATTCTTGGCCAGAAGGTGCGGACACTCGTTGCCGATCTGCAGACGGCCGGTTTCCACCGGGTGGTCTGGGACAGCCGCGACGATGCGCAGCGGCAAGTTGCGGCCGGGGTTTATTTTTCTCGTCTGCAGGCCGGGGAGTTTACTCAGGTTCGCAAGTTGCTATTGCTCAAATAGTGGGCGAATTGTCCATTTGAAAATAGGCGTCTTCCCCTGCGGAAGCCGCCTATTTTCGCGCTGGTGATAGATAGAGCCAGTGCGGTGGGTGCGGTCGTGCAAGCAGATCGCCCGGGGGTGGCTCCTGCCCAAGACTTCGGCGAGTCTTCGCCTGTTGCAGGTATTGCGCGACGAGGCGCATCGCTTCGCGCTCAAAAACCACCGCGAGCAACGCGCCAAGAGCACGCTCACTTCTGCGCTCGACGATATCCCCGGCATCGGACCCAAAAAGCGCAACGACTTATTAGTCGCCTTCGGCTCGGCCAAACGCATCGCCGCAACACCGGCCGCAGAAAGCGCTGCTCCCGACGACTCAGCAGCTCAGAATGACCACAACGACAATCCAGGTGACGAAGCTAAGCATGGCCCGACCCAAATCCACCGCTAGCGAACCGCTCCCCGAGCCCCTCGCCGCCCCCCTCGCACGCTTCCTCAATACGATGGAATGCGACAAGGGGCTGGCGACCAATACGCTCGACGCCTATCGCCGCGACCTCGGTCGCTATTTGCACCGCCTGGCCCAACAGGGGATCGAACGCGTAGAAACCATCGAACAACAACACGTTGCGCTACTGCTCCACAGCTTGCGCGA
>JASLXL010000163.1 GCA_030740335.1 SAR202 cluster bacterium
CATGCGACGGACGTTCTCTAGAAGCTGTTGAGAAAACAGCTGGGCTGGATAAGCCTGTCTATTGCCAGTACTCCAAGTGATATGGAAGATATGTCGCGGAGGGTTCGGACAGTCTCTGGAGTTCCAAAAACCCGTAATAAAAGTAATCTCCGACCCACTCTTAATGACCATTATTTTAGCGGGTACGACGGCCCTGGTTGCCTGGGAATTCTCCATTCCCATCGGGATACACTTGGCTGTTCATCAGCACAGAATGGAGGGCTACACGAGCACATTATTGACTTCATGGGGCTAGCGGTGGACGACTTCTTACTTGCCATGTGGATGCTTTGGGTCACATTCGACTACTTCCCGGATATCGGTATAGGTGGGCTGTTTTCTTCCGAGTACATCGAAGCGACGTGGACTTTCGAGCGCGCATTCAACTAGATCTCACACTTGTGGATCACCGCGTTCGTAGTAGAGACGTATGGTACTGTCACCCTGGTACGTGTGATGCGTGCCAACCTGCTGGACGAGTTGAACAAGCTCTACGTCGGGTAGCCCGTGCGAAGAAGATGCCTGAGTGGAAGCTAATACTGAAGTACTCGGCTCGGCTAGCTCTGAACTCGCTGGTTACCACTCTGGAATATCTTTTCCCCGTGCTGATGTCAGGCAGTGGAAGCGTTTCGGTGATCTTGATCCTGCCGACCGAGACCCGCTCCTTCTGCGAACACTGTTGGTCGAGACCTGTTCGTGTCGGCTACCATTGTGGTGCTTATTGGCACGCTGACCGTAAAAGCAACGTTGTTTTCGGACATACTATTTGACATCCTCTACTCTCGAATTAGGATTGGATAGCCTAGTATGCTGCGTCAGCCTGCTATCGTGGCGTGGCTATGGGCAACCGGATAGCCAAAGCCTTTGCGCAACCCGACCAGGTATGTGTAGGATTGCGTAGACGATGTCGACTCCCGTGAAAAGTTGCGCTAAGTGGTATCATGAAGCGCCACTGAAAAGGAGAGCCTTTCATGTTAACCTTCATCCTTCGCCGTGCCCTCCTGTCGATACTCACCATCTGGGCGCTATCGGTCCTCTCTTTCACCGTCATTCAACTGCCGCCCGGCGACTATGTGGACACCTACATCATCGAGCTCATGACCGGTGGGTACGAGAGTGGCGACAGTGGTGGCGGTGTGACAGATGCTCTTGAGAAAACGTTGAGAGCACAGTACGGCTTGGACAAGCCCATGTATGTCCAGTACTCCAAGTGGGCATGGCGTGTGTTACAGGGCGATTTCGGTCAGTCACTGGAGTTCGAAAAGCCCGTGTCAGAAATTGTCAGGGAGCGTCTCTTGATGACGATTATCTTGGCGGGATCCACGGCGCTTTTTGCCTGGGGCATCTCGATCCCCATCGGCATTTATTCTGCGGTTCGGCAGCACAGTATCGAGGACTACACGATCACATTCATTGGCTTCATGGGGCTTGCCGTGCCAGATTTCCTACTCGCCCTCTGGCTGCTCTGGATCACATTCGTGTACTTTCCTGATCTCGGCATTGGCGGGTTGTTCTCGCCAGAGTACGTCAACGCGCCGTGGAGTGTTGATCGGTTCATAGACTTCATATCGCATCTGTGGATAGCGGCATTCGTGGTGGGGACAGCGGGCACAGCGGCACTCATTCGCGTGATGCGGGCCAATTTGCTCGACGAGTTGAACAAGCCCTACGTCGTCACTGCACGGGCTAAGGGGATGCCGGAGTGGAAGTTGATCCTCAAGTATCCAGTGCGATTAGCGCTGAATCCACTTGTCAGCACGCTGGGATACCTGCTGCCCGTGCTCATGTCCGGCAGCGTAATCGTCTCGGTGGTGCTGAGCCTGCCGACGGAGGGCCCACTGTTGTTGCGGGCGCTGCTGGCGGAGGACTTGTTCGTCTCGGCGGCAATCGTGATGCTTCTAGGCACGTTGACCGTTATAGGCACGCTGCTCTCGGACATATTATTGGGCATTTTGGACCCGCGGATCAGGGTGACCACGACCTGATTGCGCCTGGGGAGGGTCTTCGCCACGCGAGGGGTCGCGTGGTTAGAGGTCGTCTCGGGTGACTAGATCCATCACCCGACGGGTTGCGTGGCCATCGACGTTTATGGCGGCCTTCAGGGTCGGGGCCCCGGCCACAATATTGCCCTGTAGAAGCTGCCTCAGCCCGTCGGGTGTTTGAACTTCTGTGCTGCCCCCTGTGACACAGAGTGGAATGCCACCGGCGGCTTCTCTAACCTCGGGGTAGTCATTGGGGTGCGTGATACTGATAGTTGGAATGCCGAGTAGGGCGGACTTCAATCCCATCGTCGAGTACTGGCTAATACACACGTCTGCGACTGACAGGAGCCGGTGACTGTCGATCCCTGGCTCGATCATGCGGCCTGACGCCTTCTCCCTCAAGGTTGTGTAGTCCTGGGTATCACGTGGGTGGCGTGCCAAGATGAGTCGATCGTTTGGCCCGAGGCTGTACAGTATCCACTCCAGGGCCTCGTAAGTATTCCTGGCCATTTCGGATTCTGCGGTTTGGCCGAAGAATAAAACCGCACGGTACCCGTTGATGCTTAGCTCGGTACGCAACTTGTTGGACCTCGGTGTCTCAGCGTCGGCGTACTTGTCCAACCCGGGGTGGCCGGTTATAACGATCCTGTCCCATAGGGCGCCAGTGGAGGCCATTACTGTGGCCGTGATACCGTCGAGCGCGGCCCATGTCGACGGGGCTGGGGTCCCCGGCACTGGGCGCCACACGCCCCACGACTCCACGATCCGCACCGTCCGGATCGAGGCGCCGACCCCGGCAACTACGAACGCTTCCTCAATGGCTGGGCCCGACAGGTTTTCGGAGGAAGAACATCCGACGAGGACCCGGTCGGGAGCGAAGGAGTCCACGAGGCCTGAGGCATAGTGTCCTGGAACGTCGGTGACCCCATGTCCGGGATCACTGTCGAAAAACTCGACGAATTCGGTCCCGGCCCGCTCAAATATTGCAGCCGAGCCGCCCAGTGACTTGTTTTCGGGCGCGTCGTTCGAAACGCCGATTAACAAGACCTCGTGGCCCGCTGATCGAAGGCTGTCGACTACGGGTCCAACGGACTCACCGGACCCGGGATGTCTGGCAGTCGCAAGGATTCTCATCTGGTGTGTCTCCTTGACTCAAGGCACTTGCATTATTGCACGAACGCATGCTGTGCGAGTGGAGGCCAGCACCGGGGCTGTTTAGGAGCGGTTACAAACATATGTGGGCGCGTCCCTTCCCTACCCATTGCCAAAAGAGGTGACCTCCCCCTGTGAGGGACCGGTAGGTACGTCTAAGACCAATTACGTGGATCACCTTCCCCAGTTAATCGAGAAGGCTTGATGACCACAACGACGCTCAAGGAAAACCGCAAGTCGGCTGGATGCCCTCAGTCCCCTTCACCTGAGTTCCTGCCACGTGCCGATTTGTATGCAGAAGTTCGGCATCGCTGTAGGGTACGAAGGCGGGTGGTATCTTTGGAAGGTCAGCCGCGCTGCGGTAGAATGCTACGTAAACTTGGAGATGATCGTACGCATCGATTCCCGAAACGTACATGGTGCTGCCGTACTGTTAGAAGATCTGCGCATCTGAAATTTGCCGAACCAACAGGGTGCGTTGTCTCCATTGCCACGGTCGAGGTATTTCTATAGTTTAATCGTACTGGAAAGGCGGTCTCGTCCCAAGGGTGAAAGCCCATCATCCTGGCGAGAAAAACCACTAGTGAGTCGATTTCGTTTCGGATACTGCATCCCCATATGGGGTATGGTAGAATTCGTGCAAATCTCACCCAGTTCCAACCGCTCCGATTTGGCCGCTGGGGGCTCTGTTTTACAAACCTAGTTAATACATATGTGGAGTTCGTATGCCCAATCGTGAAGATATCGCACTGATGGCGCACCTGACGCGCCGTACCGGGTTTGGCGCAACTCGTTCCGAACTTGAGACCTTGGTAAAGCAGGGCTACGACGAAACAGTGGAGCAGCTGTTCCGCCCTGAGGACCAGCCACCCGTCGACGAGTATACCCTGTTTCGATACCACCCCGGTGCGGAGAGAGGTTCCAACCTCAACAATGCCCAGCTACGATGGCTCTATCGGATGGTGTTCACGCGCCGGCCTCTACAGGAGAAAATGGCGCTTTTTTGGCATCATGTGTTCGCGACCGGCCAAGCGAAGGTGGAAAGCGGGCGGCAAATGTACGCGCAGATCGAGCTATTTCGAGAGCACGGCCTGGGCAACTACAGGGAATTGCTGGTCTCTCTGGCCAAGGATCCAGCAATGCTATATTGGCTTGACAACAATGAGAACCATAAACGAACGCCCAACGAGAATTGGGGTAGGGAATTGTTGGAACTGTTCTCGCTGGGTGCGGGAAACTACACGGAGAAGGACGTCTTTGAGTGCGCCAGAGCCTTTACTGGCTGGACGATGAGCCCCAAGATTCACTGGCTGCTCTGGGGCCCCCACCTCTGGGAGTTCGAGTACAAGCCCGAAGACCACGACAACGGTGAAAAGACGTTCCTGGGTCATACGGGCAATTTCAACGGCGAAGACATTATTGACATCATCTTGCAGCAGCCGGCTTGTGCCCGGTTCATCATGAGGCATCTATACAACTTCTTTGTGGCGGACGAGCCACAGGTTCCAGCGTGGCCGATTGAGGAGCCTCGCGACTTGGAAGCGATTACTGCCCTCGAGGAGGTGTTCGTTAGCTCCGGTTACGAGATGATCCCAACACTCCGGTTCTTGCTCAAGTCTGACTTCTTCAAAGAGGCTATGTACCAAAAGGTGAAGAGCCCAGCGGA
>JASLXL010000164.1 GCA_030740335.1 SAR202 cluster bacterium
GACGGGCTACAATGATCGGCGGGCCGGGCAGAAGTGGTTTGGTAGGCTACTGGCCCCCGTGGCAGACTCATATATCCGAACAAAAGCCACCGAGAATTTTACGCACGAGATCATGCCTATAAGAGGTCATGGCGGTGAGAGAATACCTGAAACATACGTGGAGCGGGTGGTACCCTGGCTTCGTGATCGGGGGCTGGTCTAGGAAGCCTGTCCCCTGCTGCCAGGCTCCGAGGTGCTGTACGTCTGCGCTGGTTCTCGACGGCCACGGGTGTGGAACGAGTACAGGGACGCGTTCTCCAGTGAAATCTGAACCTCACTGGGCTGCCCGCGAACCTGCCAATGTCCGCATCGCTCCTCCATACGACCGTGTGTCGAACTTCATTTCCAGCAAAGGATTCGCAATCCGCAGCCGCGGACCCCGGCAAGGTTCGCCCACGGTCGTCGAGAACTTCCACGCGTAGCAATCCGAAGTCCGCCGATCGTCCGGGGCTAGTGGATTCATCGGCCTGGCAAACGAAGAAAACAACTCGAAGTGAGGTAACTCAATGAGCAAGAAGAGCGATACTGCTTTGATGGCACATCTGATGCGAAGGGCCGGGTTTGGTACCACTAAAGCGGAGTTGGAAGACTATTTGGCTGGCGGTTATGAGCAGACCGTGGAAACCCTGCTCGCACCGGAAGGCTCCAACTCGACAAACGACGCTTTGATCCGTAGATATCATCCGGATCATTCGGCAACTCATGACGTTGGAGGAGCAGGATCGTACTGGTTATATAGATTGATCTCTACGAAAGAACCTCTAAAGGAGAAGATTGCGCTTTTCTGGCACAACATCTTTGCCACGGGTTATGCCAAAGTCACTAACGGTAAGCCCTTAAGTGATCAGCTCAGAATGTTTCGGGACCACGGTATGGGAAGTTTGGACAACCTACTGTTACAGCTCTCCCGTGATCCGGCCATGATCATATGGCTAGACAATATCGACAATCACGATGGCGCCATCAACGAGAACTTTGGTCGAGAGCTTCTTGAGCTATTTTCAATGGGAGTTGGGAACTACACAGAAGACGACATAAAGGAATGTTCAAGGGCGTTCACGGGGTGGACGGTGGCAAACGCCGACTATACGAAGCAGACCGCCGTTAGGAACTCGATATGGCCCTACGGGAAGCTAGCGTGGCGCTATGAGTACGACGAGGAAGACCATGACGATGGTCCTAAGACCTTCCTGGGAGAGACGGGCAACTTCAACGGGGAGGACATTATCGACATCATCTGCAAGCAGCTGGCGGCAGCCCGCTTCATATCCAGGCACATGTACCACTTCTTTGTGGCTGATGAGCCTCCCGTACCCCAATGGTCCTACAAGCCGCCACGCGACATCGATGCCGTGAAGCTACTGGAGAAGGCGTATTTTGACAGCCATTACAACATAACCGAGATGCTGAGAGTGCTCTTTAACTCGGACTTCTTCAAGTCCGAGGACTGCCGTAATGCAAAAGTAAAAAGCCCAGCCGAGCTTGTCGTTGGTGTCTTGAGGTTGACTGAAGAGTTCGCGTCTCCAAGGCTCGAGATCGCGGTTCGCAACAATCAACTCACTTACATGGGTCAGCAGCTCTTAAATCCACCCTCCGTGGAGGGGTGGCATCAAGGGCTCGAATGGATCTCGACAGATTCTCTTATCGAGAGGGTCAACTTTGCGTCCCAGCATCTTGGCGATAGCCGAAATGCTGGTGTGAAAAGGATAATCGGGAACATTATTCAAGACGAGGACGAATACTTGACCGCTGAATCGTGCGTGGACAAATGTCTCGATGAGTTAGGTGCTTTGGGGGCATCGCCATACATTCGCGATACGTTGATCCAATTCGCTAATAACAACGGCCTTCCAGACATCAATCTATCCACTGATCGTGAAAGAGCCGAAGATAAGCTTTCTGCAATTCTTGGCGTGGTTGGTTCAATACCGGAGTTTCAGCGAACCTAGCAGACGACCAGCGTGCTCTAAGGCTCGGCTGAAACACCACTAACTTATAACCTGGTAAGAGGCATGGCATTGAGAGACTACACATCCTCCAGCACCGAGACACGCTTCCTGCGCTATAGTCACACCATCGGGCTCTGCGTGATGCAAGGACGCGGCTTCATGTTCCCCTCTGACACATTGATAGCTAAAGATGGACGTATGCATACTGTGAGCCGCGGGTCTAACGATCCGCAGCTTCAGTTGCGGATCACCATCTATGACATCGATAGCGAGTATTACGGAGTGTACGGTGGATACGACGATGGACTCAGGTGGCCTGTGGCAATCGCTTCCGACAATGAAGGAAATGTGTTCATTAGCGATGAGCAGACTAACAGGATTAACATCTATAACCCCGATGGGTCAGTCGTAGGTTACTGGGGAGTGGGTGGGGACGGGGATGGGGAACTACGAGGACCCTCGGGTATCGCCTTCGATTCAAACGGCGATCTATTTATATCCGATCATCTGAATAACAGGGTCCAGAAATTCACCAAAGACGGAAAATTCCTAATGAGTTTTAGCAATCGAACATCTGGTAATAATAGTCTCGCTTTGCCGTGGGGTCTTACTGTGGCCTCCGACAGTTGTGTATATGTGGCAGACTGGGCCAATCACCGTGTCAGCAAGTATTCCGATGGTGGGGACTTCATCCGGACTTTTGGCAGCGCGGGCGATGGAGATGGAGAGTTCATGAACCCGTCTAGCGTGGCAGTCGATGATGATGGGTACATATACGTGGCGGACTGGGGGAACGAAAGGGTCCAAGTCCTCGATGGAGATGGAGGATTTGTCACCAAGCTTCGCGGCGCCGCGACGACGTCAAAATGGGCGCAAGCGTTTTTCGACGCCAATAGCGAAGAAGCGGAGCCCAGATCTCGGTCCAATCTGGAGCCGGACTTGAGCCCTTTTGGGGGTGACCACCATGAGGAGTCCGCCCATACAGAGAAATTCTTCTGGGGGCCCACTTCAGTCAAATTGGATTGCGCCGGACGGCTGTACGTCACCGAAAGTAACCGGCACAGAGTCCAGATCTACGAAAGAGTCGCATGAGTCAGAGAGCAACTCCTCCTTTTGTCACGGAAGGATCAACAGCTACGTGCTAGCCCCGTGGGTAGGGCTGTACCAGCAGAAGAGTCATGGGCTAGATAGAATCTTTCGGGATTGATACTAACGTTCATGGGGGTTAGTTGTGACTGGGGACATGAAGATGAATCTCAAATCCATATCGCTTCTACTACTACCCGCAGTATTAATGTTGGTGATGGTTGCGTGCGGCGGTACTCCGCAGTCGACTCCTGCGCCCATCGCGACGGCGACGACCGCTCCGGTTGCGACCGAGGGCACTGCGCGGCCCACCGCCCGGCCTGTCCCCGCCGAGGGCACGGCGGGGACCACCGCCCGGCCCGTCCCCGCCGAGGCCACGCCAATGCCGAAGCTGTCGCCCCTTCCCCCTGCCTCGGAGGTCACCTACGACCGGCAGAAGGAGTTGCTGAGGGCGCTGGTACAGGAGTGGTTCGTCGGTGTGAACAACCTAGATAGGCCTCGATTGAAACTGCTGCCGGACGTCAGAGATAACCGTCGAGGCGGCATACTGATCCACATCGAGATCAACGGCGACGAGTACGACACGACGACCAAGAAGAAGGCCGAGCTCGACATACTCATGCGGGACACCTACGAGCTCATCTACACGACGGGTTACGAGGTGACCGAGGTTGCGATAACCGCCGTCATGAACGGCGTCCGTCACATAACAGCGAAGAGCGCATCGACCGAGCCCATACAGGCTTTCAGATCGAGGCTGCGAGGCGACGCCGCCGCGACCGTGGACTGGGCCAACAAGGACTCCCTGGACTTTAACGAGATATGGGAAAACGTGCTGCTGAACACGGCCTGGAAGCGGGAGCTGGCGGAGGAGGCCGAGGCCGGCCCATAGTTGTAGGACCTTGTGTTTCCTGATGCAAAAGGAACTTGGGTACGATCCCTAGGCTATATGCCCTCAGAGACGGGGTCATGGGGGAGATGTAACCAAATATGAGACTGCCGCAGGGGCACAGTGATTAAAGAGAGCAGCCACGGGATGCTCTGTATGCGGTAATGACAACCCACTGGAAGACTAATTCTGTGAGAGGTAGTCAGATCAGGAGGCAAGTAATGGAGGTGTATGAGGCAGTTCACACGGTGCTAGCAGTCCGTGAGTTTCAGAGTAAGCCCGTGCCTGATAGCGTAGTTCGTCGGATTGTTGAATCTGCACGACTCACTGGGAGCAGCATGAATGGCCAGCCTTGGCACTTCGTCGTCGTACAGAACCGCGATACCCTTGTTGAAATCGGTTCGCTCGTGAGTTCTGGGCCGTACAACGGGCAGGCAGCATTCGCAGTTGCCGTAGCCATTAACAAGTCTTCAGTGTTCGGAATCTCCGATGCTAGTCGCGCGATCCAATCAATGGTACTGACTGCATGGTCCGAAGGCATAGGCTCAAATTGGACGGGATGGGTTGGAATGACAAAAGTTGCCTCTCTTCTTGGGATTCCAGAAAGCCTCGACGTCATTGCCGTGGTGCCATTTGGCTATCCAACTCAGGTTTACACAAGGGGGAAGAAGCGGCGCAAAAACCTCTCCGAGATTGCTCATCGCGAGCGATTCGGCCAGCAATTCACTTAACCGCTGCTGTTGCTGCAGTCTCTTGCGGGTCTACAGTAACCCGGATAGACTCGAGTTCACTGTTGGGATTGTTCCCAAAGTTCCTCCATGCGCTGCTGGGCCAGAGCGGGGATTTCAATCTCCCCCAGCGTGACAGGGAGTCGTGTTCCCTTGCGACAGGCGAGCAGGACATCTCAACCGTCGGAGGTTACCGGGTGAAAATAACCGGCATCAAGACATATATGTCCAATTGCTCCAGAGCTGGGGCGGCGGCACGCCGGCGTGGGGCTGAAAGGCGCGGTAGCTCCTTCAAGACCTGGCTCTTTCTCAAGGTTGAGACGGATTCAGATATCTTCGGATGGGGTGAGGGCAGTGGAGAGTGGCTGTCTCCCCT
>JASLXL010000165.1 GCA_030740335.1 SAR202 cluster bacterium
ACTATTTCAAAGAGGGCGCGGTCGAGTTTGCCCTGGAGTGCTTCGACTCGGTAATGGGGCTCCCTAAGGAACGCTTTGCGGCGACCGTCCACCACACCGACGATGATGCCTCAGGGATTTGGGAGAGGGCTGGTATACCGCTCGAGCGCATTTTTGAGTTTGGCGATGAAGACAACTGGTGGGGACCGGCCGGCGACGAAGGGCCGTGCGGGCCTTGTTCGGAGTTGCACTATGACTTCGGGGCCGATCGAGGCTGTGGCCGTCCTGATTGCGGTCCGAACTGCGAAAACGCAATGGAATCAGGTGTCGTGTGTAACCGGTATGTGGAGCTGTGGAACCTGGTGTTCATGCAGTTTTACCACCACCTGGACGGCACAAGGACCCCGCTTCCCGCACCCAGCGTCGATACTGGCATGGGTCTGGAGCGGCTGGTGACTGTGTTGCAAGGCGTTGATTCCATATATGAGACCGACCTATTCACGCCGATTATCGGGAGGGTTGAGGAGATTTCGGGCCAGAAATACGGTGACGACCCGGACAAAAGCTACGCGATGCGCGTCGCTGCCGAGCATTGCCGTAGCGCGGCGTTTCTGCTTGCGGACGGCGTAGTCCCGGGCAATGAGGGACGCGGGTATGTGCTGAGGCGAATTATCCGTCGGGCAATTCGGTATGGTCGCCGATTGGGGCTCGAAGAGGTGTTTCTGGGCAGGGTCTCTTCGGTGGTCATAGATATTATGGGCGATGTGTACCCGGAACTGAGAACCCACGAAGAATTCATCGTCACCGCCCTCCGGTTGGAGGAAGAAAAATTTCAACGCGCGTACGAGAACGGTTCTGCGATGCTCGCCGATGCGATGAAATCTGACGGCACGCTCCCTGGAGAGGTCGTTTTCACGCTCTGGGATACCTATGGATTTCCTGTTGAGATGACTCGCGAGATCGCAAGCGAGGCCGGTGTGGAAGTGGATATGGAAGCCTTCGAAAAGGAGATGGAGGCGCAGCGCCAACGGGCCCGAGCCGCGGGGCAGTTCGGGGGTGGAGACCGCGCGAAGATCCGGCAGTACGAGAGCCTTGGAGTGGGCGGTACCGGCTTCCTGGGCTACGAAAAGCTGACGACGTCGTCGGTCGTAGTCGGGCTGATTGCCAACGGCGAGGTCGTGACCGAGGCCATTGAGGACGATGAGGTTGAGATTGCGCTGGTTGAGACGCCATTCTATCCGGAGGGCGGCGGCCAAGTGGGCGACGCAGGGGACATCTCCGGGGCCGATGGCAAGGTCGGAGTTGACGACACCCAGACCGTGATGCCAGGGTTGATCATGCATATCGGCAAGGTGGTCAAAGGTAAGGTGTCGCTGGGCGAGATGGTGGATGCCCACGTCAACCCGGCACGACGGGAAGACGCCGCTCGCAATCACACTGCAACCCACTTGCTCCACGCGGCGCTCCGTCAAGTGCTGGGGTCGCATGTTCGGCAAGCAGGCTCGCTCGTGGCAGCGGACCGGCTGCGGTTCGACTTCAGCCACGTTGAGGCGATGACTGTCGAGGAGATTCAGGCGGTGCAGTTGCTCGTCAATGAGAAGATACGACAGAATGTGACGGTGCATCGCAGCGAGGATACCTATACGGAGGCTATACGCAGGGGCGCGCTTGCCTTCTTCGGTGACAAGTACGACGAGAAGGTGCGCCTGGTCGAGATCAAAAATGGCGCGACGTTCAGCTTTGAGGTGTGTGGTGGAACCCACGTGGAGCGGACCGGGGAGCTTGGGACGGTGTTTGTGCTGGGTGAGTCGAGTATCGGCGCCGGGATGCGCAGGATCGAGGCGGTGAGCGGGCGAGGGGCAGAGTTGCTGGTTCGCGAGCGGTTTACTGTGAGCGCCAGAGCTGCGTCGCTCCTCGGCACAGCTGCACTCCAGATTGAGAGCCGCGTGCAGGCGCTCCTTGACGAGGTGGACTCGTTGCGCCGGGAAAAGGCTGAATTGGAATCACTCCTGTCCTTGCAGGCGGCGTCAGACATGCTGGATTCCAGGCAGGATGTCGATGGGATCGGCGTGCTAGCACGCCGGGTAGAGGTTTCAAGCGCAGATGCGCTGCGGGAGATGGGTGATTTCCTGAGGGATAAACTCGGCTCCGGCGTGGTGGCGCTGGGCACGGTTATCGATGACCGCCCCCAGCTCCTTGTAATGGTTACGCCTGACCTGGTGGAGTCTGGCCTTGATGCCGTGGCTATCGCAAGGGGCGCCGCCAAGGCCATCCAGGGTGGCGGTGGCGGGCGGCCAGGGGTAGCCCAGGCCGGCGGTCGTAACTCTGGTGGCCTCGATGATGCCATGGCTCTGGTTGAGGGGCTCGTTCGCGAGGCGGGTGCGGGACGGTGAAGGTGCTGGCGCTGGATGTTGGCGATAGACGGACTGGCGTTGCACTCTCCGACGCGGTGGGGATGATTGCCATTCCGCTGACTACTATTCAAGCCAGTGACGAAGATGAGCTTGCGACGGTGGTCATGGCCCTAATCGAAGAACATGGAGCAGGGGAGGTCGTGGTCGGCATGCCTCTTACTCTCGCCGGAGAGAGGGGCTCACAGGCGAAGCGGACAGGCCACTTCGTGCGCCACCTGAGGTCTCAGATCGATGTACCGATCAAGACGGTTGATGAGCGCCTGTCCACCGTCGAGGCCACGCGACGCATGCGCGAGGCTGGTGGACGACGGAAGAGGGCGCGTGAGGGCATAGACGCCGCGGCGGCCGCGGTGGTGCTACAGGCGTATCTCGACTCGGGCGGCGGCCGGGACTGACGAAATTATGGGGCGACTAGAGCCTCAATCGCCATCACAAGATCGCTCAGGACCAGATCCAGGGTGCCCTCCGGGTGTACAGGGACGTCCGGCGAACGCATTTCCACCTCTGAGAGCCAGCGCAGAGGAAAGCTCACGCCATCGCTTTCACCCCTTTTCGACGGCACTCCATCCCTCGACCGTATCCGGCCGATGAAACAAAACATGATCTCGTGGTCCGTCTCTCCCTCGTGGGTAAAATATTCTTCTGGAATCCAAGGAGTCTGGGAGCTTCGACATCGCCGCCGATCTCCTCTCGTACTTCGCGTACGGCAGCGGGCAGCGCCAGTTCCCCGAATTCAATGCTGATCCCCACAAGAACCAAGAAGGTGCGCTGGTCGAGAGTGTCAGCGCCCATGGGAAAGAGGTATTCGCCGCTGTGCGTGATGACGCAGACGGCCTTGAGACGCTGGAATTTACCACTGCTGCTGATCTCCATAATTTTGGGAGACCTCCCGTCAAGTAGGGTCTGGAAGCCACGTTGGGTAAGTTGTCGTTGGCCAGCAAGGATGCCGAATATTGTGCGTGTTGCATCGGCGAGCGGTCAAACTGCCGAATTACGGTGACCGAACTTTCTTGTTGGTCCAACTAGCCGCTGATATACTTTGGCTCCAATGACTAAGTACATTAATTTGCTCGCTTTCCCTGCGGGGCACTCCATTTCCCCTGCTTTTCAACAGGCCGCCCTGGATCACCTCGGCCTTGATGCACGTTATGCCGCTTTGTCGACGGCTGCGTGCGCCCTCGGGGATGCGGTGGATATGTTGCGAGGCAAAGACTATCTGGGTGCGAACGTAACGATCCCTCACAAGGAATCCGTGCGGCGTCACCTCGATGCCCTGGACCCCTGGGCAGAGACCCTAGGGGCGGTCAACACCATTGTGAAACAGGGTGACCGGCTCATAGGCCACAACACAGACGCATACGGACTGTTGCGGGCGCTCAGGGAGCAGGCCGGATTTCAGCCGCTAGGCCGCTCTGTGCTTCTCCTGGGGGCTGGAGGTGCGGCCCGCGCGGCAGCATTCGGTCTGTGTCGTGAGGGGATCGCATCCTTGACCATCGCCAATCGTACGCTCGAAAGGGCCGTTGATCTGGTCACGGCATTGGGGAAGGCGGGGCCGGTCTTAGCGGCGATCTCTATGGCAGTTGAGGAGATCGCGGAGGCAGTGGCAGGAGTAGACCTGGTAGTTAATGCTACATCGGTGGGCATGAGTCACGGTGGAGCCGCCGGTGAGTCACCCATCGACGTTGGCCTGTTGAGCCCCGGGACCGTCGTATTCGACATGGTCTACACGCCGATTGAGAGTCCACTGATTGAGATAGCGCGGTCGGTTGGAGTGGTCGGCGTGTCTGGCCTGTGGATGCTGATCTATCAGGGAGCGGCGTCGTTCGAGTTATGGACGGGACAGGATGCGCCAGTCGCGATCATGTACGAAGCGGGCAGGTCCGCGCTGTTGTCGGCGGCGAAACCGTCATGAGAGAGAACATTTTCCTCACGGGGTTTTCGGGTACGGGCAAGTCTACGGTTGGTCGATCCGTAGCTCGCTTGCTGGGCTGGCGATTTGTCGATACGGACGAGCTGATTGTAGAGGCCACTGGCAAGTCGATCGCAACTATTTTCGAAGAAGACGGCGAGACAGAATTTCGACGCTTGGAGCACGAATACCTCACCGAGGTTTGCGAGGCCGAAGGACAGATTGTCTCTACCGGCGGCGGGATTGTGATGGATGATCGGAACCGCCGATTGATGGAGACTAGTGGTGTAGTCATCTGCCTGGAGGCTGGACTCGGGACCATTCACAGACGAATCCTGGCCGAAGAGGATCCGGCGATTAGGCCGATGCTGTCGGACCCAGACCCTTTGCGGCGAATTGGCGTGCTCAAGACGGAGAGGCAGGCTGGATACGCTAGAGCACTTTGGACAGTTCACACCGACCGTCTTACCCCGGAGGAAGTTGCCGGTGAAGTGGCGCGGGCTTATCGGCTTCTGGTTGATCGGTTAGAGGGAACACCTTCACCTCAGTCCTATCCGGCCAAGGGTGAGAGGGCGGGAAACCAGCCTCATGTTCTCTCTGTACGTACTAAGGCTGGAGACTATCCGGTTTGGGTGGGGTGGGGGAACTTGGCGCAGCTTGGCGGGCGTGTTCGGGAGATTGTGGGCGAGGGGTCGGCCTATGTCGTAACTGACACTGGCGCCTCTGCCCATGCAGCTAACGCCATCGAATCATTGGGGGCGGCTGGAGTGCCTATACAGGTCTTGGAATTGCCGTCCGGAGAGGGCAACAAGACACTGGACACGGCACGAAGGATATATAGCTGGCTTGCGTCCTGTAGGGCGGAGCGGGGTGATCTGGTGCTGGCCGTGGGCGGTGGGGTTGTCGGCGATGTGGCGGGGTTCGCGGCTGCGACCTATCTACGTGGAATGCGCTTCGCACAGGTGCCAACGACGCTTCTAGCCATGATGGACTCCTCTATCGGTGGCAAGACCGGGGTTGACCTATCGGAGGGGAAGAACCTGGTGGGGGCGTTCCATAATCCGCAGTTTGTTTTGGATGACGTAAGGACACTGCAAACGCTGCCGGAACGGGAACGGATCTCGGGCTGGGCGGAGGCTATTAAGCATGGGCTGATCGCCGATGATGGACTGCTTCGCAGCTTCGAGGTCGAGGTCGAGGCGATTCGTTCTTTGGATGGGGCCGTTACCACGGAAATCATCGCCCGGAGTGTTGCGATAAAGGCGGATGTTGTTTCTAGGGATGAGCGTGAAACGCTGGGTCAGCGTGTGTTGCTCAATTACGGTCACACCATTGCTCATGCTCTGGAAGCTGCGACCGGCTACGAAAAGTATCTGCATGGAGAAGCGGTTAGCATAGGGATGATGGGCGCGGCGGAGGTGTGTCGCGGACTGGACATGCTCACCGACGCTGATGTTGACAGGCAGCGTCGATTGCTAGAGGCCTACGGACTGCCGGTGAGGCTTGATCAAACGGGACTTGAGGGGGCGATATCGGCAGCGATGGCGTTGGACAAGAAGACGGTTGGCGGTGCCATCAGATGGGTGCTGCTCGATGGAATCGGCCACGCTGTGACACGCGTTGATGTCCCTGCAGATCTGGTGGACGAGGCCTTGCGGGGGCTGTGTCCATAATCGAGACTAGAGCATAATGGACTGGTTATGGCTTCTGCTGCTTGGACTTGGCACCGGTGCATTTGGTGTCATTACCGGCACCGGGGGTGGTGTCATCATGGTCCCTGTATTGTTGCTGCTCTTCAATATGGAACCAACGGCGGGATCAGGCACCTCTCTGGCACTAGTCGCGGTGACCAGCTTCTCTGGCTCACTGGCGTACCTTCGCAAAGGGCTTGTGGACAAGCGCAGCGGCCTGATGTTCGCGGCGGCGGCCCTGCCCGGCTCCGTGGTGGCGCCCTTTGCGATCAAGGTGATTGCGCGGGATGTCTTCCGAGGCCTGTTCGGACTGCTTCTTTTGTGTCTGGCGGCCTATACGCTGGTGAAAACTCTGCGCCCGGTCGGGGGAAATTCCGAGGCGTGGTATTCGGTGAAGACAGACTTCCGCACCAAGCACATCACCACCGGCAGCGGAGAGAATTTCGACTACGAGTTCAACGAAGCGCTCGCGGGCGCATTCAACTTCATGGTCGGATTTCTGTCCGCGTTCTTTGGTACAGGCGGTGGGTTCCTCAGGACACCGGTGTTGATTTATGTGTTCGGCTTTCCAGTCCGGATCGCGGTGGCGACGTCGATCTTCTCTCTGGCAATGTCTGCAACGGCCGGCGCGGGTGTCCATGTTCTATTGGGGCATGTCGATTGGTATCCGACCTTTATTTTTACCGGTCTGGGACTTCTGGTCGGCTCCCAGATCGGGGCGTCGCTAGCCTCCCGGACACGAAACCAGTGGACGTTGATGCTACTGATCACGCTCATTTTTGTCATGGGAGCGAGGCTTGTATTTGACGCACTCTTGGGGTGATCTGTGAGGTTGTTTGAGCTGGAGAATAACGATGGTGATGCTCGTGTGGGACGATTGCACACCCCTCACGGAGAGGTGACGACTCCTGCATTCATGCCGGTGGCGACCCAGGGATCCGTGAAAGCTCTGGATAGTGCGGAGGTGGAGACGGTTGGTGCAGAGATAGTGCTTGGAAATACCTACCACCTCTATCTGCGGCCCGGAATCGAGCTTGTGCGGGAGATGGGTGGACTGCACAGCTTCATGGGCTGGCAACGGCCAATCCTGACCGATAGCGGCGGTTTCCAGGGGTTCAGTTTAGAGCACCTTCGCAAGATTTGCGAGGGCGGCATCACCTTTAAGTCCCATCTGGATGGCAGTATGCACGAGTTTACGCCTGAGGGCGTGGTCGAGCACCAGAAAGGGTTAGGGGTGGATATCATGATGCCCCTGGACGTATGCCTTCCAGCGGGGGCTGACAGGGATGTGACCAGGGCTGCTGTGGAGAGGACTGCCAGGTGGGCGGAAAGGTCGCTCGAGGCCCATGCTGGGGTTGGACCGGCTCTTTTTGGCATAGTTCAGGGAGGTCTCATGGCCGACCTGCGTCAGCTCTCTGCGGAACGTACGGTTGCTATGGGGTTCCAGGGATACTCCATCGGCGGACTGAGTGTAGGCGAGACGAAGTCAGAGATGTACGAGATGGCCGGACTGGCGGCGGGTATGTTACCCGCGAACGCGCCGCGGTATCTGATGGGGGTAGGCGCACCCGAAGATCTGGTGGAGGGGGTTGCGCGAGGGGTGGACATGTTCGACTGTGCGCTGCCCACTCGGATAGCGCGCAACGGTGGGTTGTTCACCGGCGATGGCAGAATGCACGTCTACACGGCCCGGTTTAAGTCGATGGAGGGTCCGATCGACCCGGATTGCGACTGCTATACCTGCGCTCGATTCTCGGCGGCCTACCTTCACCATCTGTTCAGGGCAAAAGAGCTGCTTGCCATGAGGCTGGGGACAATCCACAACCTGCGGTTCATCTTTCGGCTAATGCGGGACATGCGCACCTCGATCGTTGATGGGCGTTTTGCGGAGTTCCGCGCGGCCTTCCACCAGCGCTATGTGCCAGCCAATGAGGAGAGACGGCAGGAGCAAAGGGCGAAGAGGGGCTCTAGGAACTAGAGTTCCTCCGTCCGCGATCATCCATTTGGTAAACGGACCGATTAGTACCGTTGTGAGGGACATGCCTCATCCACTCGCCAGAGTGGGTGGACCCTCTAAATAACAGTCTTAATCTTTCCTCGAATCGACGAGCGAGAATGGACCCTTTGCGTGCCCCTCCCCGCCCGACAAAGCGTGCGCAGCACCTAGTCTCTTAGCCACGTTTCTGACAGTGCCAGGCAGCTTGTACTGCTGGTTTTGCCGTGGTTGTCTTTCGGATGGGTGGCGCCGGATACTACCTCACCATTGATGGTTACCTGAACCCTGCGCGCTGGGACGAGGCAACTGTAGACGCCGTGGGGCCGATCTGGCATGGTGCCGGTCTCCACACTGACCACGAATGGGTCGCCGAAGTCGTATCAGGTCAGGTAAATGTCGTCCTCATCGGTCGCTATGGTCTCGGTCCAGAACGACTGGACGTCGCCGGACTTGCCGAATTCCGCGTCGATGACGGGGATGGAGGTGTCGCCGAAGTCCGGATTCATCGTGCCCTGAATATCCTCCTGGAGCCATCGAACGAGAGCTATATTGTCGGACTAGATCATCACCTCGTCGTCGGTCAATTCACTGGTCAGGAACAGGACATGTCCATCCCCCACGGGGGATAACAGGACTCGCCAATGACTGAGGCGCGTCGTGGGGTCCGAGCCCAGTGCGTCTGTGAGTTGGATGAACGAGTTCTCGCCGGTAAGTTGAACGTTACTGGGATCGACTGGACTGGTTATTGGTAACACCTCCTGTTCACAACAGCCTATCACCGTGGAAAGGGGCGGGGGTTGTGAGGACGGGACTGGTTGGGATCGGAGTTTCGATGACGGATAAATGGCGATGTAGGCTTTTTACAGTATGTCGCATGATGAGGCGAGGTGTATTCGGTGATATGGCAATCGGGCGTAGTGCACGCGTCGGTGTTCTGACGGAGTCGCAGCCTGTTCTGAAGGTTCGCGAGTTGGATCTGCCACCGCCGCCGTCGCTCGATCTCTACCGGCGATTTTCGAAGCTGCCCGGCAATGGAGTCACCCGCGAAATCGTAATTCTTCTCGGGGACAACCTGGCAATGGTGTATGGGTTGGGTGCACGGAGGCAGCAGGGATTGATCTACTGGTACAAGGCGATGATTGGACTGGAAGGTGTGGTCCCCTCCGGCGGTTAGGAGCCTATGGCTCTGAGGAGTATGCTCTGTGCCTCGGCGGCGGCGAACAGGTTGCCCTGATTTTCGAAAAGCCTAATCGCCTCTTCAAGGTCCTTGATGCCCTGGCTCAAGTTGCCCTGGTTGAGATGGAGCACCCCACGGTTCATGAAGGCCTCCGGGAACACAGGCTTCAGCTCAATGGCCTTGATGAAGTCCTCAAGGGCCAACTCGAAACGTTCCTTGTTGTAATGGGCCAGGCCACGGTAGTGGTAGGCCTTCGCCATCTCTGGGAGCACGCGGATCACCATGTCGAAGGAGCTCACAGCTTCGTCGTACTGGGCCGCACTGAGCAGATTGACCCCCGCCATGTACCTGAAGAGCACATCAGGGGGCTCAGGCGTGACCGTGGCCGTCGGCTCGGGCGTCGGCGTTGGCTCGGGAATCGCGGTGGGTTCGGGCGTTGCAGTGGGCTCTGGTATTGGTGTTGGTTCGGGGGTTGCCGTGTCCGCGGGCACCGCCAAGAGCACGGAGGTCGGTTCCGGAGCAGGCTCTGGATCATTCGAGCACGCGACTGCTGTCAGGGATGCGACAAGAATGGCTGCTACGAGGTATTTAGTCTTGTTCATATAACTCTGAGGTGACCGTCGGGGTGCTCGAAAATTCAGTCTAAAGGATAGCATAGACGGATGGGGGTGGACTCACAGGTCCCGTCGTGGTCTACTACGCTCGAGAGCGGAGGTAGATTGGACTTTGTGGCCAAGTCTTGAATAAATCGGCTTGGCACCCAAATAACGGAGATGACCGTTTGCCCTGAGCACGTCGAAGGGGAAGTCTCCAACGCGACATCTATTGTGCAAGGTCGGAAAGATCTGGAACGAGGGGATAGATTGATTAGAAGGTTGGATGGCATTTGGCCGAAGGTCCACCCCACTGCCTTTGTCAGCGAAGATGCGTATGTAGTAGGAGATGTTGAGATTGGAGAAGGGTCCAGCGTTTGGCCGAGGGCGGTGGTCCGGGCAGATTCGGGTAAGATCACCATCGGAAAACAGACCTGTATCCTGGAAGAATCGGTTGTGCATGGCGACGACGACGTGATAATAGGTGATCGGGTCGTCGTCGGTAAACATGTACTGTGCCACGCTCGGGACGTGGGTGACCGGGTGCTCATCGGCACGGGTGCGACTGTGAACGACGGCGTGGTAATCGGCGAAGACAGTCATGTGACTGTGGGCTCGGTATTGATCGAGTTTATGGAGGTGGCTTTGGGTTCCGTGGTGGAGGGTGTTCCAGGTCGAGTGAGGCGAAAGGTGGATGAGGAGCATCGTGCGCTGGCCCGATCAGTGGTTGACGAGTATGTGGAGAGGGGTGCAGCAGCACGGATTTGAGGGTGGGCCGGTATCGGCACGAGAAGACTAACGCGGAGTTAGTGATAGGTGTGAGGGACATCCCTACACGTCGACGCCGTGGTTCCTGCACACCCCTTGTTGGCCGGCGTGGACTGCCCAGGGGGTGCGTGGTACACCAATACGGACTGCCGGGCTACATCTCGTCCGGGGCATTCATGAGCATCAAGTCGAGGCATCGGGCAAGGACCGTTCGGGCCGCATCCACCAGTTTTAGCCGAGCCTTGGTGACGTCAAGGTCTTCGGGCTTCGATGAGACGACTCTGCGTTGCTGGTAGAAAGTGTGGAACGACGTTCCCAGCTCAATTGCATAGTGCGGCAGGTGCTGGGGCTCCAGGTTCTCTGCCATGAACTCGACGGTCTCTGGCAGTACGAGCATCTTCCTAATTAGGGCCAGCTCGGATTCGTGGTCTAGCAGAGACGTATCCCCATCGGTGAAGTCGATACCCCGTTCGGCGGCCAATCTCAGGATACTGGCGATGCGGGCGTGGGCGTACTGGACGTAGTAGACAGGATTCTCCGCCGACTCCTCCTTGGCCAGCTCCAGGTCGAAGTCCATCTGACTGTCGATGGAGCGGGACAGGAAGCCGAAGCGGCAGGCGTCTGCCCCCACTTCCTCGATTAACTCGCGCAGCGTTATCAAGTCACCGGTGCGTTTCGAGAGCCGAACCACCTCGTCGCCGCGTTTCAGCGTAACGAGCTGGTAGAGGAGCATCTCAAGGCGACCGTCCTCGATGCCCAGGGCGGGGGTCATAGCCTTGAAGAAGCGAGCGTGGCCCTGGTGGTCGGCCCCGAAGATGTCTATAACCCGGTCGAAACCACGATTTTTGAACTTGTCGTAGTGGTACGCAACGTCCGTAGCGAAGTAGGTGGGTACGCCAGTGTTGCGGATGATGACCTTGTCCTCGTCGTCGCCCAGGGCGGAGGAGGTGAACCAGGTTGCGCCGTCCTTCTCCGCAAGGTAGCCCTGGTCTTTCAACAGCTTCATGGCCGCGTCGAACTGGCCGTCGGCGAATAGACTACGTTCGCTGAACCACGAGTCGTAGTCGACGCGCAGCGCGCTCATGTCGGTGCGGATCTCGTCGACCATGCGTTGCAGACCAATCTCACCCAACTCTGCTTCTGCCTCAGCATCGTCCATATCCAGGAATCTTCGACCTTCCTGGTCAGAGATACCCCTGGCCAGATCGACCATGTAATCGCCCTGGTACCCTTCGGCGTGTATCTCCGCCGCAACCCCGTTGGCCTGCTTGTAACGCGCCAGGAGGGTCTTGTGAAAATGTCCCATCTGATTGCCGGAGTCGTTGAGGTAGTACTCGCGCTCCACAGAGTACCCGGCAGCCTCGAGTATCTTGGCCAGCGCTGATCCTACGACTGCGCCGCGGGCGTGGCCCACGTGCACGGGGCCCGTGGGATTGACGCTGACGAATTCGACCTGGACCCGCTTTCCATCACCGATGCTGATGTTTCCATAGGTGGCATCAGCATCGCGTATCAGGTCCACGCGCGTGGCGAGCCATTTCGGGCTGAGCTCGATGTTGATGAATCCAGGTTTGGCGGTCCAGACACGTTCTACCTGGCCACCCACGGGGATCAGCTCTGCCAGCTTCTCGGCGATCTGGAGAGGGTTCATCTTCATTGGTCGCGCCAACTTGAGAGGGGTGCTGGAAGCGAAGTCGCCGTTCTCGATGTTTTGCGGGCGTTCGACCGAGACTGGAGGGATGTCGACCTGCGGCAGCGCGCCGGAGAGCATCGCCTCCTCGAGGGCGTCTGAGATCAGGGTGCGGATATGTTTTCCTGAAATGCTGGACTCAAACGTCATTGTCGGAAGGAACCTCACTTCGTATCGTATCGCGCAATAGCGTAACACAGGGTGTGGGGCTGACGGCCTTCGGCGAGGTGGGCTAATCACACCATGGCGGATAGGTCTTCGTGGATACGACAACCCTGTCAGGGTCGGTGAGGCCAGCAATATCCGGATCTCAGTTGTTCCAGATGGCCGTGCCTCGTTCGAAGCTATAGCCTCCCCACTCCGGGGGGATCTGGTTGGTGTACACGCGAACGACGCCTCCGGGTGCGATGCAACCGGAGGTGAAGACGAAGACAGGTGTGCCGTCATTGATATCGCTCAAGGTCCATCCCTCCAGGCTGGCGGGATGGTTGCCAAGGTTAATGATCTCGACGTATTCGTCCGGTTCTTGGCTGGAGTAGACGGCGTCTGGGTGCTTGATGGCGATGGCGAGCTTTAGGTGACGGCGTCCAGGTGAGATTTTGTGTTGAGGCAGGTATGGCTGTGGTTGGACATTGGGGTGGGGGTCTGTGTTGAGGTTGGGAGTGGTGTGGTGGTCGGGCCATTGCCCGTAGTGGTTGGGTGCAGGGTCGTGGAGGCTGCTGCCTCTGCGGACGCTTCTGCTTGAGTAGTGGCGGTATCTTGATCACCGGTTTCATTGCAACCGGCGGCCAGGGTTAATAGGGCTAGTGACGAAACCAGTGCCGCAATTCTGGTAGGCGAGGGCATTCGGTTCAACGGTGACACCCTCAGAGTTTGCGGGTGCAGACTAGGCCACGACGTTGAGCCGGATGTCTCTGGGTGCGCGGTCTGAATGGACCTCGGCAACGACTTCGGCGATTTCGACGCCCGCGGACCTCAGCGCATTGAGGAGCGCGTCTAGCCTTGGCTCCGGTACCGATATAAGCAGTCCTCCGGACGTCTGGGCGTCGCAGAGTAGCAATTTCGATGGCTCGTCCACGTCCTGATCCCACAGGACACGGCGATTGGCGTTTTCCAGGTTTCGACGGGTGCCGCCAGGGGCCACTCCTTGATCCACCAGTTCCCGAGCACCGTTCAGGAGTGGGACGCGCTCCAGGTGAAGGGTTGCTCGGGCATCGCTGGCCTCCAGCATTCCCAGGAGATGGCCCACCAGGCCAAAGCCGGTGACGTCGGTGCAGGCGCTCACGCCGATTTCCACCATGGCGTCGGACGCGGCGTGGTTAAGCTGCGCCATCGTTCTGACGGCTCCGTCGAGGATATCGGTTGAAACAGTGCCGTCTTTGCCAGCTGTGGTGATGATTCCGGTGCCTATGGGCTTGGTGAGCACAAGTACATCGCCGAGGCGAATGGTCGAGTTTGCCACTTGCATGCCGGGCTTGACGATGCCGGTGACGGCCATGCCGTACTTTGGCTCTGCATCGTCGACGGTATGTCCGCCGGCGACGATCACACCAGCCTCGCGGGCCTTGGATGCGCCCCCCTGCAAGATGCTGACCAGGATGTCCTTTGACAGCAATCTTGGGAACCCGACGATGTTGAGGCCCAGCAGTGGCCGTCCGCCCATGGCGTAAATATCGCTCAGGGCGTTTGCCACGGCGATCTCTCCGAACGAGTACGGGTCGTCTACGATGGGTGGGAAGAAGTCTACCGTCTGGATCACCGCCAGGTCGTCGGTGAGCCGATATACCGCGGCGTCGTCCGCCGTTGAGACCCCCGCGAGCAGGTCAGGATGGGTGACCGTCGGCAGCTGGCTCAGGACCTGAGCCAGGTCGTCTGGACTAAATTTGGAGGCTCAACCGGCGCAACTGGCTAGCTCGGTGAGACGGACCTGTTCTGACATCAAGATTCCCTTCGTTTTTCCAGAAAAGACAAACAGGAACTAATTCTTCTAGGATGCGCCGAGTATAACACAGCAGTTAGCTACGATTTGTTTGAATAGCCGAGAGGACGAAGGGTAGAATGGGGCCGTAAGATAGGTCTTTGCTTGTGAGGAGGATCGATTATGGGCTACCGGCGATGGGTGGGTTCTGTCGAGCTGGTATCGCTGACCGACGGTCAGGGCCGCGGCGCTCCTACTGCTATATTTCCTACCTCCATCTCCGATGTCTGGCCTGAGGAGTTTCCGGAGCTAATAGACGGGAACGGGCTGATCCACCCGCGATATGGTTCCGTGGCGTTGCGGTCCGAGGGCAAGTTGATCGTGGTGGACACGGGCGCCGGGTCACCTGAGGGCAGGCTGTTGGGAGAGTTGGACTCGAAGGTTGTGAACCGTGATGAGGTTGATCTGGTCGTACTGACCCATTTGCATGGCGACCACATCGGGGGCAACCTGATCGACGGTAAACCTGCGTTTCCCAACGCCAGATACCTGGTGTCGAGGGCCGATTGGGACTATTGGACCGCCCCGAATGTCCTTAACGACAATTCAGCTGTTCAAGAGCAGGCGGCACCGTTGGAAGGTCTGAACGTACTTGACCTGATTGAGGGCGAGTTCGCGGTGACGGGCGAACTGACGACGCTGCCCACGCCTGGTCACACCCCGGGCCATATTTCGCTTGTGATCCAATCGGCGGGAGAGCGTGGTTTCATTCTGGGCGATGTGGCCCATAGTCCTGCTCAGGCGGAGTATACAGACTGGAGTTCGGCCTTTGATATCGACCCTGAGATGTCGCTCGTGACGCGGCGTGCTATCTTCGACCGCCTGGAGGCGGATGGATCGCTGATATCAGCGGGGCACATGCCTGAGCAAGGCTTCGGTCGGTTGGTCCGCGAGGGCGGGCGCCGATTTTGGAAGATTGCGTGAACGTGACGAGAGATCCTGGATGATGGAGGGTGGGTGAATGTTGTTCCGAGAGGCTTGGTCGATTGGAAGATTCGGCACCGCGACGCTACTAACGGTGGTCGTCTTCGCGATGGCATGTGGTGGGGATTCGGGTCGCGGCGAAGCGGAGAGAGAGTACGATCGGGCCGAAGAACTGCTGGCTCAGGGCAGTGTACGGAAGGCGGGCGAGGCCTATAACGTGGCCCTGGGGCTGTACCCGGACTACGCCGAGGCCTACGTGGGTCGCGGTCGGGTGTTTCTTGAATTCGACAACACCGTTTCGGCTGTGGCAGACTTGGACCGCGCCATATCACTTGATCCCGGCCTGGCAACGGCATATAGTTATCGGGGTGTGGCGCATATGACCATCGGGGATACAAGTAGTGCGATGCTTGACCTTACGAAAGCCATAGAGGTCGACCGATTTCTTGTGGATGCCCACGTGTTTCGGGCCAGGCTTAGTGCCCGGAACGACAATATCGAATCAGCCATAGTGGATATGGGCTCTGCGATTTCGCTCAGGCCGCGCTCAGACGTCCTCTACATGGAGCGGGCCCAGATGTATCTTGCCGTTGGGGATGTGGGTGGGGCCATCGCCGACCTGGAAGAGGTACTGTCGCTGTCGCAGGACGAGACGGCTCAGGACCAGGCAAAACGCCTCTTGGTTCAGTTGGGCGCGGGTCGCTGACCGGGTCGTATCAAGGTACAGGCGTCTGCTCAGAGCGTGGTTGAGTTCTTGACTTGCACAGGATCGGGTCCTAGAATTCGCAGTCTTAACTCCCCGGGGTGTCCATGAAGTCGACGCCGCTCCGTGTAGCTTGGCGCGCCCTATTACCGGCTGCGGTGCCCCACGACACCGCCTGGTTGATCCAGATGTCGCTAATGCTGTTTGTGCTGTTGTTGCCAACATCCAGCTATGTTGCGGCGCTGCCGTTTATCCAGGAGGAGTGGGGACTCAACAACACGCAGGCCGGTGGAATTTACTCGGCCTACCTAGCCGGGTACGTCGTGTCAGCGCTCCTGGTGGTTCCCCTCACGGACAGGTTCGGACCCAGACACATCCTGATCTGGTCAGCGGTGTTGTCGCTGGCGGCCCACCTTGCGTTTCCATTGATGGCCTCCGGGGACATGGTAGCTGCGGTTGCGCTGAGAGCGGCTGCGGGCGTGGGTCTGGTGGGGATCTATATGCCAGGCCTGCGCCTAATATCGGAGCGCTTTTCAGGGATGGGACGAGGCACTGCGATAGGTCTGTTTGTCACGGCCCAGTACCTGGCAAACAGCGCTTCGCTGGCCATCACTGGTGCCCTCATGGCATCGATGGAGTGGCGGAATGCTTACATGGCGGTTTCCGCTGTGGCCGTGGCTGGGCTACCGATGGCCTATCTACTGTTACGGTCCCATGAGCGGCACGACGGTGGGGTTTTTTCGGGCCGCCTTAATCTGCGTGTGTTGTTCAACCCTTCTGTTCGATACCTGATCCTGGGGTACTCTCTTCACGCGCTGCAGCTATTTGCCGTGAGGGTATGGCTGCCGGCATTCCTGGTGGCGATACTCGTGGCCAGTGGCAGCGATGCTGCCGGGGCAGCGGTGACAGGGGCGACGTTCGGGGGACTGGCGTTGCTTGCGGGTTCCGTCGGGCCATTCATGGGGGGTGTGATTTCGGATCGGTGGGGCCGGGCTACGACGGCTTCGGCTATCTTTGCCCTCAGCGGAACCTGCGCGTGGTTGATCGGTTGGACAGCGGGTCTGCCTTTTGGGCTCGTGGTGGCCTTGTGCGTGGTCTATGGCTGGGCGATCGCTGCGGATTCGGCCATCTACTCTACTGGCATAACAGAGGTCTCAACCCCGTCGAACCTGGGTTCGACTATGGCGCTGCAGGCGTCACTGGGTCTTGTAGGCGGCATTCTCGGACCGATACTGTTTGGTGGGATACTGGATCTGGCGTCCGAGGCCCAGCGGTGGGGCTTCGGGTTTTCGTCCCTGGGCGTGGTCGCTCTGGTGGCCATTGCGGGTCTACAACGTTTGCGCCAACTGCCGCAACGCATGTTGCTGGCTTCCGGTAAGGGCTAGGGACCGGGCACGAGTGTGGTTGCGAGCTACCGATGTGAGCGAGGAGGTGTAGCGTGGCTTTTGTAACTGTGAAGTCACTGGAAAACATGCAGCAGCTTGTTGTGACTTCGGGGCACGCATTTGTGGCGGACGAGCCACCAGATGCCGGGGATGGCCTGGGCCCGGGTCCATACGAGTTGTTGCTGGCGTCCCTCGGCACCTGAACGGCTATGACGATCCTCCTGTACACACGGAGGAAAGGTTGGCCATTGAGGTCGGTGGAGGTGAAGACCAGGCATCGTAGGGTTTACCGTCGGGATTGCGAGAATTGCGAGACCAACGCCAGGGCCTTTGTAGATGAGATCAAGGTACGGATTCTGGTTGAGGGCGACTTGAACGA
>JASLXL010000166.1 GCA_030740335.1 SAR202 cluster bacterium
CCAATTTCCCTGCCCTCGTTCCGGTACACTGCGGCTATGGCCGTGCAGATAACGTGGCAATCTATCAGTGTTGCAATGATCCCACCGTTGAGAACGTGAGTAGGCCCCGCCATATGGTACTCTCGCGGCATCCAGTTACACACGGTCTTCTCACCGTTCCAGTAGCTCCTGATTTGGAGATCATGCTCGTTGAGACTGCCACAGCCAAAGCAATGGTTTCCCTGGATCAGCTCCTGGAAAGCATTTTGTTCATTCTTCATCACGGACAGATCTCCGTGAACCAGATATTTCCCATGGTGTTCCACACACCATGAGTTGGAATAAGTCTATGACCATCAGGGCCCGGTGTCACTATGTTCACGGCGAGGGAATTGATGGAGTTACCATTTTCGGCATATGATATCGCGTGAAAAATGCGTTTCGTAGGAGGACTCAGGTGAAAGTGTTGGTAATGGGTTCGGGCGGCGTCGGTGGTTACTATGGCGCCGTACTCCTTCGTGCCGGTCATGATGTGACTTTTGTCGCCAGGGGCGATCACCTCGACGCAATTCGGCGAGGTGGCCTGAGGGTCGAGAGTGTCGGGACGGGAAATTTTACGATTCATCCTGCGGCCACCAATAAGCCGGACTCATCCCACGCCGCCGACCTGGTGCTCTTCTGTGTGAAAGGCTACGACAATGACGGGGCGATCCCTCTGATGGCCCCTGCCGTGACAGCGCATACCTCCATCCTGACCTTGCAGAACGGTATCGGCAGTGGCGATGTTCTGGCTCAGGCCTTCGGCATCGAAAAGATCCTGCTTGGCGCGACTTACATTGATGCCGAGAAGACTGCTCCGGGTGTCGTGGCCGAGACCGGCCGCTTCCGGGAGATCGTGTTTGGGGCGGAGTCTGGCGATCGCAGTGACAAGGCGGTTGCGGTTCGGGATGCACTGATGTCGGCTGGAGTCGACGTCGACTTGACATCCGCGGTCGTGTCGGAGCTGTGGGCCAAGTTGATATACATCTGTGCCCTGAGTGGCATGATGTGTATTACCAGGGCCACGTTTCCTGAGATACTCGCGAATCCCGGCACCGAGCAGATGACCTGGGCCACCATGCGGGAGGTGGAGGCTGTGGCCGAGGCCAGAGGCATAGCCCTAAGGCCACAAGTTGTCGAGCAGACGATGGAGCGGTTCCGCCAGGTAAAGGCCAATGGCATCTCGTCGATGTACGTCGATCTCCAACGAGGCGGCCCTCTGGAAATAGGGGTTCTAAATGGAGCCGTCTCTCGTTTCGCGAAGGAACTTTCGGTAGCAACACCGATCAACGATTTCATAGTGACGTGCTTGACGATCGCTCATGATCGGGCTGTGAAGAGCCGAGGCTAGTCTGTCGACGCGCTTAGAGGGGAATCACAATGTCCTATTTTCGCGACTCGTCTGAGATAACCCGCAAAGAGGTGGCGCCAGGCGTCGTACTACGCACGATGTGGGGAGACAAGGTGATGATGAGCCTGGTCGAGGTTGCTCCCGGGGCGATAATGCCGCTCCACTCGCACCTCAACGAACAGACTGGGATCATGATGCAGGGTGAGTTCGAGATGACGATTGGGGGCGAGACCCGTGTTCTCAAACCAGGCGATGCCTACGTAATTCCCGGTGGGGTAGAGCACTGTGTAGTGGGATCAGACGGCTGGTCATTGGCCCTAGACATATTTTCGCCGCCTCGCGAGGACTACAAGGTCACTGATCAGGCATAGTGCCCGTAGGTCACGACGAACCATCTAATTTGCTCGTCGTGACCTACCCAGTCCGCTCATGATGAGCCTGTCGAACCACATCTATTGTCAGGCAGACGGGCCAAAAACCGGTTGATATCCTTCTGGCTTCGGAGCACGATCATCTCGGTGTCTGCTGAGTTGCCCTCGATGCACTCCATGACTTGGGGCCGGCTGTGTGTAGGATAATTTCATATCCAGCGGACGAACTCCCAGGAGATGTTCTCCAGGCAACCGGGCGCCATGTCCGGTCTGGACCTGCCGCGGTATCGCAGCCACCTTTTTAACACTCGCCACAGGCATACGACCCGTGTAAAATTGAGGAGCACTACAGTGTTGGCGCGCTCCAGACGTGGTTCCATCGTGCGACCGTAATTGCCATCGGTGATCCATCTCTCTTGCGAGTCGATTTCTTTGACGAGGGCTTTCCACTCCTCGTCGGGGGTGGTGACCTAGCCTGGGCACTAGTAGAGCGCATCGAGGTGGATCACTCTGAGTCCCATAAGCTCTCCGAGTCGCCGAGCCAGCGTCGACTTGCCTGTGCCTGCCGAGCCTACGATGGCGATCCTATGCATTGCAGCCCTCGGATGTTTCGGGGTAGCTTTGCCCGTCCATCTTGCCTATGTCGGCCCACTGGCTAAGCTCCATGCGCCGGAGTTGAGGGCCGCGAAAAGAAACAGGGGCCTCGGCATACGCCGAGGCCCCTGTGCAATCAAGTGCAGGTGGACTAGGAACCGAATCTGACCGTTGCCACGGCATCGTCGTACTCAACGCCCTTGGTCGACCAGAAAGTCGAGGCGATGGAGTCCACCGAGTCGACGAGCTTTTTTGCTGCGTCCAGGTCTACTCCCTGTTTGTTGGCTGCGGCCAGCTTTGTGGTATCCCAGACCTTGGTGTGGAGATCTGGAACCTTGTCCAGATGCTCAGGCTTGAAGTAGTCGTGCCAGAGTACGTCCACCTCGTGCTTGACGAGGTCGGCATGCTGCTCCTTGACGGCGATGAACCGACTGAGGGAGTTGACGTAAGCGGTGCGTCCATCCGCTCCGTCCGGTTGCTCAAGGGCCTGGATCTTCATTACCATCTTAAGCACGGTCTGTGCAGCGATCTTCGCGCTGATAGGGTCGTAGATCCCGCAGGGGATGTCGCAATGGGCATGTACCTCATCGATGGGCAGTAGTCGCCGGAGCGTCGCCAGGATGTTCATGGAGGGATTCCTTTCTTTCAAATCGAGGCTGAGATGGATTTGAAGATAACAAGAAACGTGCTACCCCCGCAACCCCGAAGGCCCCTGTGCGAGACAGAAGCCGGGTGCTTACACGGTTCGACTCTCATGGGGACTCTCGTATAATGGTTTCGAATCAATTGCATATATGCGAGGTGATGGTGTGACCTTTCTTCCAGGAGTTTCTACGCTGGCCCTGAAAGAGTGGGCAGTTGCGGTCAACGCGCTGTCTACTGGTAGGCAGATCATGGTCCTTCGAAAAGGGGGAATCCACCGAGACGACAAGAATTTCCGCATTGTTCACCCGGAGTTCCTGCTCTTCCCAATTTATGAGCACCAGTCGCCGGATCTACTCAAGGAGCAATACCAGGGAGACCTGGCTGCGACCCTCGATGAGGATGATGTCGAGGGTTTTGTCACCGTCTCGGCGTGGACAGAGGTTGCGGAGGTAATCGAACTGAGAGATGAGGAGGTCCTGTCGATGCTCTCGGAGTACCACATCTGGACCGACGAATATGCCCAGAATCGGCTTCACTGGCGACCGAAGTATCCTTTGACGGTGGCCTTGCTGCGGGTCTACACCCTTCAAAAGCCGCAGGCCATACCAGTGCTCGATGAGTACATTGGTTGTAAGTCCTGGGTAGAGTTGGGCCAGGAGGTCCTGCTGGGGCAGATGGAGCCTGTCCTCGGCGATGCCGAGTTTCGAGAAAGAGCCGACGCCATCAAGCAGACGTTTGCAGAGGCGGTTGTGATGGCACAGTGAAGGCTTGGTTGCGCGGGCACAAGGCGACGGGACAAAATCGCTCGATGTAGCGAGGAACAAGATGCGATATCAACAATTAGGCGAAACCGATCTGAATGTTTCAGAAGCAGGTTTCGGGGTTTGGACCGTTGCCACCAACTGGTGGGGCAAGATCGAGCCGGACGACGCGGTATTCCTTTTGCAGAAAGCCTTTGATCTGGGCGTAAATTTCTTCGACACGGCCGACGCCTACAGCG